>JAGMDK010000028.1 GCA_023128695.1 Phycisphaerae bacterium | reverse complement strand
TTCCAGCCGGTGGTTCGGCCGGTACAGGGGCCGACCGCTACATTGCGGTCGGTTTGGAAGATCATGTTTAAGTTCATTCACGCCGCTGACCTGCACCTTGACAGCCCCTTCCGTGGTGTTTCGGCGCAGTCGGAACTGGTCGCCGAGACACTGCGAGCAGCCACGTTTGAAGCCTTCGATGCTTTGATTTCGTTGTGTCTTGAGAAGCAGGCCGATTTTCTCCTGATCGCCGGGGATGTGTACGATGGAGCGGATCGCAGCTTGCGGGCGCAGCTCCGCTTTCGTGACGGCCTGGCTACCCTGGCCGAACACGGAATCCGGTCATTCGTCGTGCACGGTAACCACGATCCGCTGGACGGCTGGTCCGCGGCGATCGACTGGCCGGACGGGATCCATATATTTAGGGGCGACCAGATCGAGACGGTGACCGTGGAGCGGGACGGCCGGGCGGTGGCCGCAATCTCCGGGATCAGCTACCCGACCCGTGAGGAAAAACGAAACCTGGCCGGCCTGTTCCGACCCTCCGAGTCCGGCTTGTTTGAAATCGGCCTGCTGCATTGCAACTGCGGCGGCAACACCGGCCACGAGGACTATGCCCCTTGCCGGCCCGAAGAGCTGGTGCAGATGGGGCTGGACTATTGGGCTCTCGGGCACGTGCACACGAAGAGCATCCTGGGAACGAATCCGCACGTCGTTTATCCAGGCAACACCCAGGGTCGAAACATCCGCGAGACCGGCGAGCGCGGCTGTTATTGCGTAACCGTGGACGACTTGGGGGCGGTTGAGCTGGAGTTTTGTGCGCTGGACGCCGTCCGTTGGCTGACGCGGGCTGTGTCGATCGTGGGCGTGGAGACGGTCGATGCTCTGGAAGGAGAGCTTCTGCGGGCGCTCGATGAGCTGCGCGCCCAGGGTGCCGGTCGGCCGATCGTAGCGCGTCTCGAACTGACCGGACGCGGCCCGCTCCATCGGGAGCTACGGCGGGACACGGCCGTCGCGGACCTGCTGGAACGACTGCGCGAGACGGGGGCGGCGGAGACACCCTTCGCCTGGGTTCAGGATCTTGAATTGCATACGCGGCCGGAAATCGACCTCGACCGGCTGCGCGAATCAAAAGATCTGCTCGGCCAGACCTTGCGGATCGCCAGGAACTTGGGCGACGCTCCGGATTTGAAGGATGCACTCGCGCCGACACTGGCTGAACTGTACGATCATGCTCGGGTACGTAAAGCCATCGAGCCCCTCTCCGACGCGGAACTCAAACGCCTGCTCGAAGAGGCGGAACTGTTGTGCGTGGATCTGTTGGAGGGGGAAGCGTGAGGATTGCCGCCCTGCACATCGACGGCTTCGGACTCTTCCGCGACGAGTCTCTGACGGGGCTTCCGGCGGGGCTCGTGCTGATGCAGGGCGACAACGAGGCGGGCAAATCCACGCTGCTGGGATTCATCCGGGCCATCCTGTTCGGCTTCCCGGACAAACGCTCCCGCGAGCCCGGCTACCCCCCCTTGGCCGGCGGCGAACATGGGGGCCGGCTCGTCGTGATGGCCAACAACGGTGAGGAATTCACGATCGAGCGGCGGGCCGGCAAGCGCGGCGGCAAGCTCGGCGTAACGGACGCGCGGGGTGATGATGGAGGTGAGGAACTCCTGCGACGCCTGCTGGCCGGCACGACCCGTGAACTATTTCGCAACATCTACGCCTTCAGCCTGGCCGAACTCCAAACGATCAGAACGCTGAAGGCTGACCGCGTAAAGGCCGCGCTATATGGTGCCAGCGCCGGCACCGCGCTGCTGGCTCTGCCCCAAGCCATGACGGCCATCGACAACCGGCTGGACGAGTTGTTCAAGCCCCGCGGTCAGACGCAGATCATCAATCTGAAACTGGCGGAACTGGAACAAATCAGGACACGCTTGCGTGAGGTGCTCCAGGGCGTCTCTACGTACGACCAACTCTGTGCGAAACGTGAGCAGGTCGGGGAAATAATCCAGAACGTTCAGAGCAAACTCGCGCGTCTCCGGGCGGAAGATGCCCGGCTCAAGGCTTATCTGCAACTATGGTCGGAATGGATCGAACTCCAGGAGCGGACCGCCGCCCTGCAAGACTTACCCGCCGTCGTCACGGACTTCCCCGAGCAGGGCTTGACCCGGCTCCAGACCGAGACGACGAGACTCGACCATCATCGCCAGCGGCTCGCTGAGCTGGAGGAGTCGCTTGAAAAGGCTTCTCAGGAGGCTGACGGGCTCACCGTCGAGCAGCGGATTCTCACGCAGTCGGAAGCCATTACGGTCTTGGCGGACGGCCGGAGCCAATACGTCACGCTGCGCGCGGACACGCCGCTGAAAGTGCAGAAACGCCAGGCGCTTGATGGCGAAATCCGGGAATTGCTACGGCGTTTGGGCCTTCATTGGACTGAGGAGAAGGTGTTGGGGCTGGACCGTGCTCTCTCGACGCGCGAGGCCATTCGCCAAAATGAAACGCAACTCGTGTCCGCCCACGCCGAGGTGACCAGAGTCGAGCAGGACAAGCGGAGCAAGCAGGAATCGTACGAGGCCGCCGTCCGTGAGGAAGCGGCCGCGGTCCAGCGGCTCAAGGAACTCGGCGAACGGGACGAGGTTGCGGACGAGCGCGTCGTGTTGGACCTGCACACGGGCCGTGACCGGTTTGCCTCGGTGGTGGCCGATTTGCCGCGGGTCGAGGCCGATCTCAAACGAACACGCGAGCGAATCAAAGGAGCGGTGAAGGAGATCGACCCCCGCTGGCAGCGCGCGGACGTCGAGCGTTTTGATACCTCGGTTTCCGCGCAGCAGAAAGTACAGGAATTCGCCGCCCGCCTGGAGAAAGCCGAGCAGGAAACCAACGAGACCCGCTTACGTCGTCAAAGCGTGGAAGAAACGCTCAAAACCGCGCGGCAGAGACATTCCGAAGCGACCCGCGCTTTGGAACAGGCACTTTCGCCAGCCGTGGCGACGAAAGAGGAACTCGACAGCCGCCGAGCAACGCTGAGCTCACTCCAAACCGCGCTCCAGAAGCGTGACCGCCTGGCATTGGAGCTAGGACATCGGGAAGAACGCCTGACAGACAAGCGGCGGGAGCTCAGTCGGCTCGGCGAACCGCCCATTCGCCTGCCCCAGTGGTTGCGGTGGTTGTGGCTGGTGTTCGTGCTATTAGCACTGTGTGCTTTTGGTGTGGGGTATCTGGCCGACCAGTGGTTGGCAGGGACAATCCTCGCAGGCGTCCTGGTGCTCTTAAGCCTCGGTAGTGTCGTGCTGCCACGCCTCCCGCGAATACAAGCAAATGCGCCAGGACAGGCACAACCGTCGCATCAGACCGTGATCGAGAAGGAAATCGCCATTCTCGAACGCGATCGAGAGCAGCGGAGCGCGGGCTTCTCCGAATTGGATGAAAAGATCGTTCACGCCGCCGCCGAATTGGCGTTGCCGGCCTCGCCGACGATTGAGGATGCTGACGCGGCTGAAGAATCGCTTGCCGCTGACCGTCGTGTTATCGAACAATGTGAACGCCTCCAGGCAGATGTTGACAAAAACGTTGCCGAAGTGCGGCGTCTGGAAAAGTCGCTAGCGGACCTGCAATCAGATGCCGAGTCGCGAGCGCGATCCCTCACCGATATACGAAAGGAGTGGCAAGCGTTCGCGGGTGGTCTCGGGCTTGATTCGGAGATCACCCCGGCGACGGTCAAGCTCGTTTTCACTAAGGCCGAGGCCGTCCGCGAACAAATCCGCGAGCTTGGAAATCTTGAGCAGCGGGTGCGGACGATGAAAGAGAGTCGCGAGGGCTACTTTGCGCTCGGCAATCAAGTCCCGTCCCTGACGCCGTACAGTGCCGGCTCCGCCGCGGATTTCCTCAGTGAGGTCGACAAGTTCTTTGAGCGGCACAAACAGCGTCAGGCTCTCGAACAGGAGCGGGAACTGGCGGAACGAACGCTGGCCGAGAAACGGAAGCAGCAACATGTTACCAGAAAACGCTCGGATGAGGCTCGAGCATCTCACGAGGAAGCGGTCGAACAATACGAAAAGACACTCAATGCATGGCGAGGATGGCTTGCCGAACGGGGCCTGGACGCCGGCTTGTCCCCGTCCACCGCGTTGGAAGCTCTGCAAACCGTCGAGCGGTGCGTGACCCTGCTGAGCGAGCGGGAGCAACTCGACGAGAACATATCCCGGCAGCGTGAGCAGGCCGCCGAGTATGAGCGCCAGGCATCTACTGTCTTCAAGGCGTTAGGCCGACGGGCGCCCGCGCCCGGCGAATTCGCGGCGCGCGTCAAGGAGGCGGCCCGCGAACTCGAACAAAGCAAGGAAAACCTGGTCCGCAAGGAGGAGATCGAGAAGCAAAGCGCGAGCCTGCAAACGCGGATCAAGGCCGCCCAACAGCAGTGCCGGGAGCACGAACAGCGGCTCGGTGACCTGTTGCGCGAGGCTGATACGCCTGATGTGGACGAGTTCCGCGGACGTGGGCGACTCTTTGAGCAGAGAAATGAGCTGCTCAAGGCCATTGCCCAGAACGAGTCCAACCTGCGGAAAATCTCGGGCCAGGCTGATCTTGACATTTTGAAAGCAGAATTGGTCGAGACCTCCCGAGAGCAGCTCGAAACACGGCGGGCGGAATTGGCGCTGAAGCTGTCCGATCTGGAGTCGCATCACAATGAGCTCCGGGATGAGAAGGCCCGGCTCACGAACGCCGTCGAAACCATGAAGACCGCGGACGACATCGCGCGGCTGCGGGCCGCCGAAGAAGGCGTGTTGGCCGAACTGGAGCCCCGCGCGCTCGAATGGGTCCGCTATGCGCTCGCCCGGCTGCTGCTACAGCAGGCGCGGCGGAAATATGAGCAAGAGCAGCAGCCCAAGGTGATCCGGGACGCGGGGCGTTTCTTCTCGGCCCTGACCACCGGCCGTTACACGCGCGTCATCGCCCCGGTCGGCGGAGATACAATCGAGGTCATCGCCGCCAACCAGGAGCGGAAAAAGCCCGAGCAGTTGAGTCGCGGCACCGCCGAACAGCTCTATCTCGCACTCCGCTTCGGCTACATTCGACTCCACGGCCGGAGCGAGGAACGGCTGCCGGTGGTGATGGACGAGATTCTGGTTAATTTTGATCCACACCGGGCACGCCGCGCCGCCCAAGCCATTCTCGAACTGGCTCAAACCCACCAGGTCCTGTTCTTTACCTGCCACCCGGAGACTGTCGCTCTTTTTGAAGGGCGGGCCGAAGAGATTCCCCACTACCTGTTGACGGATGGTAACCTGGTTAGGAAACAGTGACGGTGGGGCGAGATGGCGCCTGCCATGCCTTTGATAAGCAGGTCCGCCGCCCGTCGTAAGCATTATTGACAGCAGCGGCAAAAACAGGCTGGGCGGCGCGCCAAATATCAGAACCGCTTCCGTCGCCACGAATGAATGGGATGATGGGGTTGTCGGGGACGATGAGCGCGTCGGCGGAGCGGACAATCTTCTCGCCCGGCGGTCTCTGCGTGGTTTTATAAGACATTGACGAATTCCTGCATCCATCTGATGGGTGGCACGACCGTGTCGGCCGTGAATACCACGGCTGACACAGCCGTGCCACTATGTGTAGCATGATATCTAACGGCCCATATGTCGTATCGCTCCATGCGGATGGGTGGCACGGCCGTGTCGGCCGTGAATACCACGGCTGACACAGCCGTGCCACTATGTGTAGCATGATATCCAACGGCCCGTGTGTCGTATCGCTCCATGCGACCCAACGACGGCTTTCTTTGACTCTGCCCATGGCCAGTCGTATCCTTAAGATGAAGAAAGGGTTTTCGCAAGGCGCAGCGATTGTCGTCGGTCTGGTCCCTCCGCGGCCGAGACGATCCGGCTGCGGCGCCGCGTGTGGTTCCGCGGCGGGAAGAGATTACATCTAAGTACACATGTCTCAGATTCTTTCGCAAATACCGCGACAGCTCTTGCAGCAGCAACAGCGACTTACGCCACAGTTGATCCAGGCGATGGACATTCTGCAACTGAATGCGTTGGCGCTGGAAGAGCGGATCGCGCAGGAGTTGGACGGGAACCCGGCCTTAGAGCTGCTGCCCAGCGATGATGAGGTGCCGGTGCCGGCCGAGCCGGACGTCGGCGGGGATGATCGGCCCGAGGGAGAGCAGGCGTTGGAGGTGAAGGAGGGGGACGCGGTCGACTTCGAGCGTCTGGACAGTCTGGTCCGCGAGTACGACTGGATCGATGACGAAACGGAGTATCGCGGTACCAAGTCGCGAGCCCGGGGGCTTGAAGAGGCCGACGGCAAGCTGGATGCGATGGCGAACACGGCCGCCCGGCCGATCAGTCTGCACGAGTATCTGATGCAGCAGTGGAGCCTGGTCGAGACGGATGAGCAAACGCAAGAGGTGGGGGCTCGGATCATCGATCACATTGATGATACCGGCCGTCTTTCAACGTCTCTGGAGGAAATCGGGCAGGATCTGGAGCCGGTGCCGAGCCCGGAGGAATTGGCCCGGGTGCTGGCCAAGGTGCAGCAGCTCGATCCCCCAGGTATCGCGGCTCGCTCGTTGCAGGAGTGTTTGCTCTTGCAGCTCGCGACACTGCCGGGTGACAACGGATTGGAACGCGGGATCATCGGCGAGCACTTCGAGAACCTTCAGAAAAATCGGCTGCCGGCGATTGCGAAGGCGCTCCACGCGAACGTCGAGGAGGTCCAGGCCGCGATTCAGGTGATCGCGCGGCTTTCGCTCCACCCCGGCACCGAGGTGGTCGACCGGCAAACGCCGGTGCTCGTCCCCGACCTGCTCGTCGAGTTCAACGAGGAGGAGGACCGGTACGACGTGCGGCTGGCACGGGGCAACACTCGCGAACTGCGGATCTCGCCGGAGTTTCGCGAACTATTGGAGCGCTCGCGGCAGGACGCCAAGGTCCGGGAGTTCGTCAAGCAAAAGATCGAGACCGCCAGCGCGATCATCGACGCGGTCCGCTATCGGCGTGAGCGGCTGTTGGACGTCGGCAAGGCGGTCGTTGAAGCCCAGCGCGATTTCCTGGACCACGGCGAGCAGCACTTGAAGGTCTTGCGGATGAGCGATCTAGCGGCACGCTTCGGCTGTGATCCCTCGACGATCAGCCGTACCGTGGACGAGAAGTACATCCAGACGCCGCGAGGTATCTTCCCGTTGCGGCGTTTCTTCACCGGCGGCGCGAAGACGGGCAATGGGGAAGCGCTCGGGTGGGCCAGCATCAAGGCGAAGGTCCAGGAGATCGTGGACCACGAAGACAAATCCGATCCCTTGAGCGACGATGTGATTGTCGAGCAGCTCAAGGCCGAGGGGGTAGAGATCAAACGCCGCACGGTGGCGAAGTATCGCGCCCAGCTTTCGATTCCGCCGTCCCGGCGGCGACGGCAATATTGAGCCCGGCCGCTACATCTAGAAACTAGAGACTAGAGACTAGTGCTCTGTCGTTCGTCAATTGATGGGCTGGTGTGCCACTGCTCTTGAGCAGTGTTTCTTAACGATTCCGGTGCACTCGACGATATCTAGCACTGCTCAAGAGCAGTGGCACACACTCTGATCGATACGCAACCCATCAATTCAGGGCCTGTCGATTTAATATGACAAAACCTCACGAAAGGGTGTCTTGCCCCATCCGTACCTGGGGTATGGATGGGGCAACATAGCCACAAAAGCACTTTTTCAGGAGCGTTTTCCATTAAATCGACAGGCCCTTCAGCTTCGACAGAGCACTAGACCTTGTTACCCTATCGCCGGCCGGTACGGAGCCCGGCCGCTACATTACTTTGTGGCACCGGCTTCCAGCCGGTGGGACGGCCGGTACGGGGCCCGGCCGCTACATTACTTTGTGGCACCGG
>JAGMDK010000279.1 GCA_023128695.1 Phycisphaerae bacterium | reverse complement strand
GGCGACGGTCAGCTTGGGGCTGCTCAGTTCGGCTGTGACTAACGTCGGAGATGGTATCAGGGTGCGTGCCGTCCTCGCAAAACACGTACCTCGGCCGGGCCACGTGTTGCGGGGAACTCATAGTCCGAGGCGTCGTTTGATCTTTTTGAGGATGATTTTGAGCAAGGCGCGGCCGCCGAGGTCGTGGGCGGCGCGGAGTTTGTAATTGCTGGTGGACATCTCCGCGATTTGCCACTGCAAGCGCTCCAGCTCGGAGTTCGCTTCGGCCGCCTGTTTCCCGCCGCCGGTCGCCAGGCTCTGGCCTTTGATGATCCCGCTGAGCAAGGCCAGCCGGTCCGCGAAGACGCCGCCGCCGCTGGTCAGCAGGTATTGCAGCAGGTTTATGTCGAGCGGCTGGTTGGGCTGATCGCCGATTTCGAGCAGAGCTTGGGGATTGAGCCGGCCGGGGCCCCAGCGGGCGACCGCGTGCCAGAGATAGCCGATCTCCGCCAGATTCCCGAGATTCGGATCGAACAGGTCGATGACCGGCGTCCCCCGCTCGGTGCGGATGAGCGTGCGGGTCAGCATGGGTCCGTAATCGAACGGGTACAGCTCCGGCACGACGTCGAGCAGGGAGGCGATCACGCGACCGCCGCGGCGTGACCAAGTTCCCGCAAACGCCATCTTCGGTCGGCGTTGCAGGGCCGTGATGCTGCATTCAAGCCAGGTTGGATCGGGGCGGTCGCCGCTGCGTAGCAGAACGATGGCGTCTGTCGTGAGCAATTCGGTGACGGGAAGCGGGTCGCCGGTGGGCGTGCAAATCCGCCACGGCCGGCCCAGCCACCACATGAACTCGTCGCTGTCCGGATCGGCGGCGAGCAGACAGGCCGTTTGAAAACCCTGCTGCGTCTGTTCGGCCAAGCTGTCCAGCGTGCCGCGGGCTGGAGAACGTGGGAACGTGGGAACGTGGGAACGTGGGAACGTGGGAATGTGGGAACGTGGGAACGTGGGAACGTGGGAACGTGGGAACGTGGGAGCGTGTTCGCATAGCACGATGACGAGCGGCTCCACCACCCGCGCCGACGCTGCGGGGGATATGACGGGGGCGAGGGCGTGCGGCGATTCGTAAAAGCTCCCCAGCGGTTCCTCCGCCACGGCGTAGGGGCGGCACAGGCTTTCGCGCAGGTCGTGCTCGTCGAGCAGCCGGTGCATCGCGTCCACCAGCCCCTTGGTCGTGCCATCGTACACCAGGGCGTTTTTCTCGTGGGTGAAGAAGTCCACGAACGCGGGCAGGTTGTTGACGATGACGGGGACGCCGGCGTCGTAGACTTCGTGCAGCGCGTAGCAAAACGACTCCAGGCGGTTGGGGAAGACGGCGAAGAGGGCTTCGTTCAAGTGCTGCCCGATCTGCTCGTGCGTCATGTGGCCGGCGAAGACGAACCGTTCGCGCAGCGCGGGCGGGATGACGTGCTCCAAATACTCCGAGTAGCTGCCGCCGAACGGGCTTTCCAGGCTGTCGTACCCGATCAGGTCGATCAGGCAGCGCAGCTCGGGCCGTTGCGTGAGCAGAATGACGGCGGCGTGCACGAACTGGTCAACCCCCTTGAAGTGGAACATCCGCCCAAAGAACACGATGCGAAAGTCGCCCTCCGGCGCGGGGCGCCGGGTGACGCGGGGAAAGGGACTTTTCGGCGATTGAGAAACCACGACCTGCTCGGACGGCAAATGGTACAGCTCTTTGTAGTAATGCTCATGATAAGTCCGCGTTGGCGTGAGCACGGCTTCGGCCAGGCCGATCGCCCCGCGCTCGAAGCCCCAAAGCTGGTAGCGGGCGCGGTCGATGGCGCTGCTCGCCCCGTGCCGGTCGATCAGTTCCAGCGTGTTGTGCAAGCGCACGCCGAGCACGGGCGCGTTTGGCGCGGGGCCGCGGGAGTCCGTTGAAGAAGGGGACTGGTAAAGTCGTCGGCTCAAGGCGTAGAAGCCAACGCCGCAGTAGTCGAAGAACTCGACGAAATCGACCGTTTCGCGCTGGAGCAGCTTCTCCAGGGCGTGGGCGACGCGCAGACTATTGAGTTGCGCCAAGTCGGGGATGTCCTCGACGGCGAAAGGGAAATCCTGGATGAAATCGTCCACCAGGTACACGCGACAGCGGTCGGCGTTGGGCATTCGCAGGCGGTCGCGGTCGCGGAACCGCTCGAACTCGTCGCGGGGCAGGTCGAGCAGGAAGATGACCGTCTCCCCCCGCTGGAGCAGCACTTCGGCCGCGTGATGCAGCAGAACGCCGCAGCCGCCCTTGGTGGTGGGGTGAATCTCATAACTGACGAGGCAAATGGTCGACATTAGGGACCCTTATGCGAGGAACTCCGCGATCGAGCGCCGCGCCGCTTCGTTGTACTCGGGGATATAGCGCCGACATGCGGCCATGATCTCGCCGCGCTCCTCCAAGGCGCGTTTCGTATAACGGGCGATGACCTCGGCCCGCTCGGGGAAGGGAACCACCAGTCGCTCGAAGAGGTACTCGTTGTCCTCGAACAGATGGCTGGTCGGTCCGATCAGACAGGGCACGCCGAGGTTGACGCTTTCGAGCGGCAGCATCGGGCAACACTCGGTAAACGTCACGTACATGGTCAAATGCGTCTGCCGGATTTTCTCATGGAGTTTGTCCCGCGGCAGTTTCCCCACATGGAACAACTCGACCGGCACGTTGAAGTAGTGCGCTACTTCTTCCGCCCGCTCGCTGAGCCCGGCCGCGTGGAGACGGACGTTGGGCACCATCCGCAGGGCGGCCAACATGGCGTGCGGGAGCTTCCAAATCGTGTCAGACATCCAGAAACCGACGTGCCAGGCGTCCCCGGCGATCACCGGCGGCTCCCGCGGGGTTCCGGGGATGTAGTTCAAGACTAGTTTTGAGTGCAGTCCCGTGCTTTGGAAGAACTCTTCCATGCCCTTCTTGACGGTCCCGATAGTCGCGACGGCGCCCTCCTTGGCGGCGTCCATCCAAAGCCTGAGCACGCGCCAATCGTAGTCCTTGTTGAAAAAAAGGTAGCCGCCGTGCCAGAGCAGATCGCAACGGACATTCGGTTTGCGTTTGCGTAGCCGCTGCATCAGCTCGAAGTGCATCTCGTCGCCGCCGGAGAAGACGAGGTGTTCGACCTCGCTTTCGCACAACACGTTGACATAGCGGTCGAGGCGTCCGTCATCGAACAAGTACGGCTCTTCCGTCGGCGACTCGGGGACCGCATAGGTGTGCTCGAAGAGAGTGCGGGTCGAATTGGAGACGCCGATCCAGCGCGGACAGTGCACCGCGACGACGCGGGCTCCGGCGGCGGCCAGCTCGCGCAGGAAGGTTTCGTCCGCCGCGGAGCGGGTGGGCGACAGCCGGGCAGCGCTGGGCGCCGGGCCTCGGTCTTGCTCATCCCACTCTTCACCGGCGAGCGGGCCTGCTGTGACGGCCATGGGCGTCCGGGCGGGGAAAACGCGGACTTCGCCGCCCTCGAGTGAATACAAGTCGATGGTTTCGCGCCGACCCTGATATTCGATCGTGACGAGCCCACAGTAGGGGTGGGTCATGAAACGCAGTTCGGGGTCCCGGTCCGCCGGGACGCGGAGCACGCCGCCGTGCTGGCTCACCAGGCAATGCCCGTAGGGGCACAGGCTCTGGGACTGCTGGTACCAACCCTGATCTGTTTCGATGAAGTCCCACGGGATCGGGGTCTCGCCGGCGTTTGGACTGGCCTGCACCAACCATACCTCGGTGCCCTTTGAGTCCGCGCGGCTGGTGGCGGCGGCCCGGACGTAAGCGATGCGGCGATTGCGGTTCCGCAGCCAGCGCAGCATATTCCACAAGCCGCTGCCGCGCAGCTTCTTGCCCAGCCGGTACGTCGAGTGCCTCTTGATGTATTGCAGTTCGGCCGCCAGGTCGCCGAGCGCGTCGAGCACCTGGTTCAACTCGTACGACATGCCCTCGTGTACCGCTTGATCGAGATAGTCGCCGTTGGCCGAGAACAATCGTGTCCGCAGGTCGCGCGTGTCATTGCGCGAGATGATGAAGGTTGCCAGCGGCCGGCCGGCATGGTCGCTGAACCAGGCCTTCCGCACGACGGGAAAAGCGGAAAAGTCGGCGGATTCCCAATTCGATTCACGCCGCTCATAGGGATTCGCGGGGCTCTCCGGCTGGGGATAGACCGCCCCGAGTGTCACGTTCACGAGGACGTACTGCGAACGCTCGACCGCCGCGCGCAACAGCTTCAGCGCCACGTCGCGCGGCATGTGCTCGAGCACGTGGCCGAAAATGGTCAGGTCCCACGGGCCGGTCAGGTCGTCGAAAACGTCCGCGGCCTCGGCGACGTGCAGCTCGTCATAGAATTCCTTGTGGTGGGCGGTTATGCACTCGGCAACCGCTTCAATACCCTCAATGTGTACCCTGCCGTTCTGCCGGCCGGTGGCCGGCAGCCAGACCTCGCAGAATTCGCGTACGATCATCCCCCAGCGACCGAAGCCGACCCCGACGTCAAGCACGTTACGCGGCGCGATCTTCAACAGGGCGTCGACACAAAACGGAATATTCTGCCAGGCGCTGCTAATCAACGATCACCTCTCCAACAGCCGCGTGGCCTGCTCGATGAACTTATCCCGCTCGGACAGCAACTGGCCGGCCCGCTCGCGTTCGAGCCAGCGCTTCTGGTCGAGTTCGGCCATGTGCTCGTGAAACACGTTGATCTGCCGGTCCAGGGCCGCTTGTAGCTCCGAACGCTGCCACTCCAGGTCCTGGGAGTGCCGCAACGTGGCGAGCTGCTCCTCCTGGATCTTGCGCAGCTCCTCCGCGTGCTCCTCCTGGCTCTTACGCAGCTCCTCCCGGTGCGCCTCCTGTATCTTCGGCAGCTCATTTTCGAGCGCGCTCAAACGCTGGTACTCCGCTTCCAGTTCGGCGTTACGCACTTCCAGCGCCTCGATGCGGTCCGCACGCCGCGCGGCCTCTTGCTGGAGGGCTTCGTAATCGGCGGTCAGCGGCCCCAGGTTGTCGTCCAGCGCCCGGTACAGCGACAGCACAACGGGCGACCACTCGTAGCGTGGCGGCTCGCCAAGCACAACCCGCCACGGGTTCTGAGACTCATATCCGGCGGGCAGCAGCTCGCAGTTGTGCCCGAGCCGGGCGTAGGCCGCCTCCAAATCGTGCTTCCAGCACCCGTCATGCGCGTTCGGGTTGACCTGGTAATGCGCGCTGTTTTCGATATGGAAGATGTGCCCGCGACAAACGCGGATCAACTCGCTCAGGATGCCGTCCAGGTCCTCCGGCCGCACGTGAATCAGCACTTCCGCGGTGAAAACGATGTCGAACGCGTCGTCGTCATAGGGCAGCCGTCCGGTCGGCGGGCCGACGGCCACGTGCTCGTCGATCCAGGCCCGCGAGGTCCAACGCTCGCACTGCGCCACCATCGTCGGGCTCTGGTCGTAGCCGGACACGTCGAGGTCGGGGATCTTGCTCAGGTAGCTCAGGTGCCGTCCCACCCCGCAGCCGAATTCGAGCACTTTGGCCGGAGCATGGTGCGAGAGGTAGTCGGCGATCATGATCTCCTGGAGATGTAACCTGATCTGTCGGCGTTTGCGTTGATCGTATTCCGCGCCCCACTCGCCGCCGTGCTTTTGCCAATAGCGGTAGTTCGCCGCCACGGGCTGGTCCGCGGCGGGTGCGGACGTTTTCGTCTGGGGGGGCGTTTGCTCAGGAGTCATCGCCGTGCACCTCGTGCGTAATCGAAACGGGGTGGAAGAACTTGTAGTGTACCGGACGCTTCGGGTCGGGCACCACCGCGAACGCCAGGCCGCCGTCCACCTGGTCGAACAGCACGTTGTCGGAGTAATCCCGGTTCCGCACCCGCGTCACCGCCAGGGAAACCCCGTAATTGCCGGCGTGAAAGACGGCGTCAAAGCTGAAGCGGACCGTGCCGCGGCCGTCTTTCTCCAGCGGCGGCAGCGTCACCTGCTCATCGAACGTCGTCGTGCCCATCAGGTCGACGCCCACCTGGTCGCGGACGAGAAACGAGACCGACAGTGCATCCGTGTCGATGTGGCTCACCAGCGTGGCCTCCAGCGTGATCCGGTCACCGAAGCGGAACGCCCGGCACGGCCGGCCGTTGGCGTCGCGCAGCTCGATGTCTTCGAACTGCACGTGCCCGGTGCCGTAGCGGATTTTGCCGGGGACATCGGTCTGGAATCGAATCGGCGTCGCGAGCTCTTCATCCTGCTCCAGAGCCGCCTTGTTGGTCTGCTCGCGGATGTATCTCAGGTAGCGATCAACCGCTTCACCGGCCCGGCCGAAGTAGACGGCGTGCCCGTCCACCAGAAACAAGCCGCGGTCGCAGACGCTCTTGACGGCGTCGGGCGAGTGGCTGACGTAGAGCAGGGTCAGGCCGTTTTCGCGCATCCGGCGGAGGCGGCCGAGGCATTTCTGCTGGAAGCCCATGTCGCCAACGGAGAGGATTTCATCGACGATGAGGATGTCCGGGTCGACCGAGATCGCGACCGAGAACGCCAGCCGGGCGTACATGCCGCTGGAATACGTCTTGACCGGCTGGTTGATGTAGTCGCCGATCTCGGCAAAGGCGGCGATCTGGTCGAAGCGGCGTTGCATCTCGCCGCGGGGTATGCCGAGGATCGAGCCGTTGAGGAAGACGTTTTCGCGGCCGGTGAACTCGGGGTTGAAGCCGCTGCCCAGTTCGAGCAGGGCCGAGACGCGGCCGTTGACCTGGACCTCGCCCTCGCTGGGCGTGAGCGTGCCGGCGATGATTTGCAGCAGCGTGCTTTTGCCGGAGCCGTTGCGGCCGACGATGCCGAGCGAGCTGCCGCGCGCGACCTCGAGCGAGACGTTTCGCAGGGCCCAGAAGTCGGTGTAATACCGTTTGCGGCCCCACCACAGGGCCTGTTTGAGCCGGTCCTGCGGCCGGTCGTAGACCTGATAGCACTTGCCGGCGTTGCGAACGGCGATCGCGATGGGGGCTTCGTCAGGCATCACACGACATCCGCGAAGGCGCGTTTGCTCTTCATGAAGAAGGCGTAACCGAGCAGGGCCACGGCCGCCGACGTCACGGTTGCGACGCTCAGCCAGATCCAATTCGGCTGCCCGCCCCACATCAGGACGTTCCGCATGTCCTCGACCGCCCAGGTCAGCGGATTGGCGTACAGGACGTATCGAAACGGGAACGGCACCCGGCCGATCTTGTAAAAAATCGGCGTCATGAAGAAGAGCATCTGCACGACCAGCAACACGGCATGACCCAGGTCCCGAATGAACACACCTAGAGAGGCGACCACCCAGGCCAGGCCGGCGGTCAGCAGGCAGACCGGGATAAACAGGAGCGGGAACCACAGGCCGGTGAGAGGGGGCCAGGTCTGCATAATCAAGACCCACCCGATCAGCCACACGCCGAGGCTGATCAGCATGTTGATCAGGGCGCTGATTAGTCCGGAGACGACGAACACTTCGAGCGGGAAAATGAGTTTTTTCACGTAGACGGGGTTTCCGATCACCAGGCTGGGGGCCCGGATCAGGACCTCGGAAAAGACGTTGTAGACGAGAATGCCGCAGAACATCGCCAGCGCGAATTCTCCCCGCGACTCGTTTGGGTTGTCACCCCAACGGGCTTGAAAAACGACCGAGAACACGAACGTGTATATCGCCAGCAGGATCAGCGGGTTGAGAATCGACCACAGCATCCCGAGGTAGGTGGAGCGATAGCGGGCGGTGACATCGCGCTGCGCCAACTGCCAGGTCAGGTCGCGGTGCGACCACAGGTTGCGCACCATCCGAACCGGGTTGAGATGATGCCTCAGCGGCAGAGGAACCGGCGTTCGAAGAGCCTCTTGCAGTACCATGGTCTCGGATCCAATGGATTACGTATCGCGATGCATTCCCGTGTGGCACCGGCATCTTGCCGGTGTGTGGCACCGG
>JAGMDK010000278.1 GCA_023128695.1 Phycisphaerae bacterium | reverse complement strand
CCCGGATCGTCCTGCGCACCGAGCGTCGCATCGGGCCCGGCCGGCCGCGCATTCGCTGGCAACTCGAAGAAAACGACCCTGACGCCACCCGCCTCTACGAAAGCCTTGTCAGCCCAAACCACACTTTAGGCACTACACCCTCAGATGCCTGAACCGCTTGTCGTCACAGAACTTACACGCCAAGATCATCAAGAGCGTAGTAAACTTACGCTAGCGACCGCCACACCTTATCACCTTATCACTTTATCACCTTATCACCGTACGGCCGGCATGGGGGCCGGCCGCTACATTCCTACAGCTTGGCCGCTACATTCCCAAGCTTGGCCGCAGATTCTATCATGCACTCGGTCAACCGTGGCGAAATTGGAAACAATCGCGAGCAACCCCTGGGAAACCGACGATGACTTCTTCTCGACACTGTGCTCGTCTTTCTACTCTGGCGTTCGCACTCGTGACCGCTGTGTCGTGCGGTTGCGAAGGCATGCGCTATGTCCTGCACGTCGCCGACGGGCAATTCGCCGTCCAGGGAGGTGCCGAACCGATCGAGGAAGTGTTGGCTTCCGGGCGGCTGTCCGAGGATGAGGAAGTGAAACTGCGGCTGATCGTCAAAGCCCGGGAGTTTGCCGCCGAGACGATCGGGCTCGACGCCGGCAACTCGTACACCGAGTTCTATGACACGGAGGACGTTCCGCTGGCGTATAATCTTTCCGCTGCCCGCCGCGACGCGCTGGTGGCGAAGACGTGGACCTTCCCGATCCTCGGCCAAGTGCCCTATCTGATGTTCTTCGACGAGGGCTATCTGCGTGAGCTTGAAGGGCAACTGAGCGCGGAGGGGTTCGACACGATGACGTACGAGCTGGACGCCTACAGCACGTTGGGCATCTTCGAGGATCCGGTCCGCTCGCCGATGTTGCGGCGGCACGTCCTGTCCTTGATCGAAACAATAATCCACGAGCTGCTGCACAACACGATTTGGCGGCCGAATGAAACCGAGTTCAACGAATCGTTGGCGACCTTCGTCGGGCGGAGCGGCGCGGTGGAGTTTCTGCGGCTCGAATTAGGCGACGATTCCGGCTGGCCGGAGGCGGCTGAGGATTATTACGCCGACGTGGATGCGGTGAATGCGTTTTTGCTGGGGTTGTACGCCGATTTGGAGGAGTATTACGCCCAGCCGTTGAGTTCGGAGGAGAAGGTCGCGGGCCGGGAAGCGGTGTTTCAGGCCGCGCGCGAGCGTTTCGCGACCGAGGTGCAGCCGCGGCTGAATTATCCGGAGTCATTCGCGTATCCGGCCGACCTGCCCACAAATAACGCCTGGGTTTTGATGTACTATCGCTACAACCTGGATTTAGGGGTGCTGGAAGAAGTCCACCAGGCGACGGGCCGGGATTGGTCGGCGACGCTCGCTGTTTTTCGCGCGGCGGCCGCCGACCCGGGCGACCCGTTTGCGTATCTGAGAGACTGGCTGGCCGAGGAAGAGCGATGAAGCCTTTGCAGGGCACGCTGACGGCGTTGATTACCCCTTTTCGCGACGGCAAAGTGGACTTGGCGTCCCTCGAAACGCTGGTTCAGCGGCAGCTTGAGGCCGGCGTGGACGGACTGGTTCCGTGCGGCACCACCGGCGAAGCGCCCACGCTGAGCACCGCGGAGCAGCAGGAGATTGTCTCGTGCGTGGTCAGGTTGACCCGGGGGCGTGTGCCGGTGCTCGCCGGGGCGGGCACGAATGCGACCGCCGGGACGATCGAGCTGGCGCGGCTCAGCGCCGACTGCGGGGCCGACGCGCTGCTGGTGGTTACCCCGTACTACAACAAGCCGTCTCAGGAAGGGCTTTTCCGGCACTTTTCCGCCGTCGCCGAGGCGAGCGAGCTGCCGATCGTGCTCTACAACATCCCCGGGCGCTGCGGCGTGGAGATATCAAGCGAGACGATCAAGCGGCTCTTCGAGGCACACGAGAATATCGTCGCGGTCAAACATGCGACCGGGAGCGTGGCGGGCGCGGCCGATTTGATGGCCTCGTGCGACATTTCGGTCATTTCGGGCGATGATCCGGTGACGTTGCCGTTAATGAGCCTCGGGGCGGTCGGGGTGATCAGCGTGCTCTCGAACCTCGTGCCGCAAGCCGTCAAACGGCTGACGCAGGCGGTTCTCGACAAGGATTTGGCAACGGCCCAAGCCGCACAGCGCGAGCTTTATCCGCTGGCCAAGGCGCTTTTGTCGCTGGAGACGAACCCGATCCCGATCAAGACGGCGCTGGCGATGAAGGGGTTGTGCGCGGAGGAGTTCCGGCTGCCGTTGTGTCCCATGGGCGCGGAAAAGCGAGGAATACTGAAAGCGCTGCTGGACTCAAACGCAACGTCGCGTTTGTGTATGTAGAGTACGCCAGGTATGTGTTTTTTACGAGGGTGGCACGTACAAACGCTTTTGTATGTCCTGGCTTCAGCGGGAAAAGCAACCTAGTGCTTTGTCACAACTCAATTGATGGGTTGGTGTGCCACTGCTCTTGAGCAGTGTTTCTTAACGATCTCGGTGTACTCGGTGAAGCTAAGCACTGCTCAAGAGCAGTGGCACACATTGCGATCGATACGCAGCCCGGCCGCTACATTCCAAATGCAGACCGCCGAAAGCGTCCTGCACGCCGTTACAAACTATGCGCGCTTCTGTAGTATCACTTCTCGCCGGCTTGGGTACACTACTAATGGCGGACGATCAATATTGACGCGTCACGGTAAGCGCGTGTCCGCCACACGGAGAAATGGCACCGATGGCACTGAACTGTCCCCGTTGTAAAACCTCGAATGTGGACGCGGCCAATTATTGCTGCCACTGCGGCCTGCCCCTCGCGGAAGCGGCCGCGGGCGTCGTGGACGCGGGCCGCACGCCGCACCCTGAGCCACTCAAGCCGCCGGAGGGCTTTGAACCGATCGAGTCGGCGGCGCAACTGTATTTTCATTGGGAACCAGCCGGCGGCGGCACCCTGCTGCTCGGCACGGAAACCCTCGGGCTGAGCGTCTACAACGGCGGTTACGATCTGGCGGAGGTGGCCTTGCAAGTCCGCGGCGAGGACCAGAACGGGAAGGAGCTGTTCGCGGTTGAGTGTGAGATCGAAGAATGGCCGCGGGGCCGGACCGAGTATCATGAAATCCCATCGTGGGAACTGCCCGACCCGGTCCACGCGTTGCACGTGGAACTCGTCAAGGCCGAATTTGGGTTGTCTGAATGACAGGTGCCTGAACCTATAGAAAGGAATCCACCATGGTACCAGGATTAATTGTTCTAGCAGTCGTCGTCGTCTTTGCCCTGATTATCATCGCGAACGGCGTCTTTACGGTGCAGCAGCAGCAGCGCGCGGTTGTCGAGCGTTTCGGGAAATTCGTCTGGATTGCCGATCCGGGTCTGCACTTCAAATTCCCGTTCATTGAGAGTATCGCCGGCCGGGTGACGCACCGCGTCCGCGAGCTGCCGGTAAGCGTCGAATCGAAGACCAAGGACGACGTCTTCGTCGACCTGGACATCGCCGTCCAGTTTTATGTGAAGGAGGAGGATGAGTCGGTCAAGGCGTCGTTCTACAAGTTGATGAATCCGCAGCAGCAGATTCAATCCTACGTGTTCGATACCGTCCGGGCACTCGTGCCGGACATGAGCGTCGACCACGTGTTCTCGGAGAAGGACAAGATCGCCCAGGCGGTCAAGGAACGGCTCCAGGACACGATGGACCAGTTCGGCTACACGATCCTCCAGTCACTGGTCAACGACATCCAGCCGGCGGCCAAGGTCAAGGAGGCGATGAACGAGGTCAACGCCAGCGCCCGGCTCAAGGAGGCGGCCAAGAACGAGGCCGAGGCCCAGAAGATTCGCGTGATCGCCGCGGCCGAGGCCGAGGCCCGCGCCAAGGAGCTCCAGGGCGTGGGTATCGCCCGCCAGCGGCTGGCGATCGCCAACGGCTTGAAGGAGTCCGTCGCGGCCTGTTCCGAAGCCGGCATCTCGTCCGAGGAAGCCACCAAGATGGTCCTGCTCACGCAGCACTACGACACGGTGACGGCGGTCGGGTCCAACAGCAAAGCCACGATCATGATGGTGCCCTACAGCCCAACCGGCATGACCCAGGTCGCCGAGCAGATCACCTCGGCCCTGCTGATCACCAACGAGGCCGAAAAGCCGGAGTAGGCTGGAGAATGTAGCGGCCGGCCCCCGTGCCGGCCGAAACCACCGGCTGGAAGCCGGTGCCACACAACCATGTAGCGGCCGGGCCCCGTACCGGCCGAAACCACCGGCTGGAAGCCGGTGCCACACACCGGCAAGATGCCGGTGCCCCACAACCATGTAGCGGCCGGCCCCCGTGCCGGCCGAAGCGTTGCGGCTGTGTGCCACTGCTCTTGAGCAGTGCACTCTTCAGCCGGCAATAGCCTGAGCACTGCTCAAGAGCAGTGGCACACCACCCCGTCAATAGCAGTGGCACACCAGCCCGTCAATTGAGGGTTGACGGAGCACTAGGTTTAGCTATGGGCTAGATTCTTATCGTTCCGGGCAGGTCGTATTCATGACCTCGACTAAGGCATCAATGTCTCTCCAGTTGATGTCCCCGTCGCCGTTCACGTCGTTGTTCATGAACGGGCAGGTCGGCGTGCGGTCGTCGAACTCGGCCTCCCAAGCCGCGGCGCCATCGTACAGGGCCGCGATGAAGTAGCCGACGTCGTGCCAGGAGATGCCCCCGTCGCAGTTGGAGTCACCGAAGCAGGTCGCCGGGGTGTCACATTCGTCGGGGATGCCGTTGCCGTCGGCGTCCGGGCAGGTGCCGTCGGCGATCTCGCATTCGTCGAGGATCCCGTTGTTATTGCAGTCCGGATTTTTGATGATGTACTGGGTGTAGGCCAGGTCGGCCGGTTCGTCCCACCAGGTCGAGCCGGGGGCCGGGTCGGTGCCGTGCCCGCGGCCGCCGCCGGGGTTGTGGTAGTAGTGCTCGGAGCCGTTGGTGAGGATGCGGTTGGAGCGGTACCAGTAGACCATCCCGCTCTCGAGGAAGCCGCCGGTCGCCTGGACGGAGAACCAATACGTCCCCGCCGGCAGAACCGCGCTGTCGAAGTCCCAGGAGACGAGGCCGTCGGCCCCGGAGCCGAGGGTCGTGAGCAGCACGTTGGAGCCGGCTTCCGCTCCGCCGGGGGCATCGGCAATCTCGACCAGGAAATCAACCTCTCCAAAGCCGGTCCAAGTGACCGGCCGGAAGGAGGCGTGCCCCGGCCCCAGGAACACATCCTCGTCCACCGTGAAGTCGTCCCATTGCTTGATGCTATAGCTCGGATAGCCGGCGTCGGAGAAGTCCTGGGCGGGGACGAAAGCCTCTTGAGGGGACTGCGCTGCCAGCGGCGGGTTGGGGTCCCACTCGCACTCATCGGGAACGCCGTTGGTGTCGCAATCATTGCTGAAGCCGCCGGTGATGTCGTCTTCGTCGGCGACGCCATTGTTGTTGCAGTCGCTGATCGGCTCGGGATAGACCACGTAGCAGGTGGAAAAGCCGATCCGCGAGCAGCCGTAGGTGATCCGCATGTAGCCGAGTTCGCCCCAAGTGCCGCCCCACGAGTTTTTGATGATCCAAACGCCTTCATTGTCATCCCAGCCCACGATCAGCACGACGTGGTTGACCCACTCATCCTGGCAGGCGTTGAAGATGCCGCCGTCGTAAACCTGGAACAAGTAGTTGACGTAGACGCAGGTCGCGACCGGACCATGGTCGTAAATCGCCTGCTTGATCTGTTCATCGGTGGGTTGGGACCATTCGTCCCCGCCGACCGCATACCACGCTTCGAGGCAATGGGGGTGGTCATACGGACAGTAGCAGGCGGAGTTCGTGGCGTTGTAGGGGAAATCCTCCTCCAGCACAGCACCGTAGTCCCCACATGGATCGCCGTACTCCGTCCCGGTGCAGGTCATGGCTTCCAGCGCTTCGAAGTGCCACCCGCCGTCGCAACTGCCCGCATCGCTGCAACTGACCAGCCATTGTTCAGAGAGATCGATCGGCTCGTGAATGGTTAGAAGGATGGCGCTCTCCATGGCGGCCACCGCGCCGAACGCCCAGCAGGAGCCGCAGTTGGCCTGGCTCCGGATCTGGGTGACGCCGCCAAACGGATCTTCCTCGCGCCAGTCAAAGACGGCGGGCAGGTCGCGGCCGTCGGGCAGGCAGGGGTCCCAGCGCACGTGCTCGCCCCAGCCCGGCGGCGGTACCACCAAGCCGCACAAATGCTCGAGCGGATACTGGGTCGCCTCGCTCGCACCAATCGTAAACGTCCAGTTCTCCTGCTCGGCCCGCTTTTGCAAGGCCTTGATCTGTTCGTCTGAAATCTGCGCCGCGGCCGGCACTACGAGACCCAGCACAATTACCCCGACCCCCAATGTGGTAGTAGCGATCCTTCTCATCAATTACGCTCCTATGTTCCTTGCCCGGGAGAGCCGATATTCGCGCGTCAGGCTAGCAGTCCGCCGCAAAAGTTTTGTAGCGACCGGGCTCCGTACCGGCCGTTGTCGTGGGCGTATGATTTCCACTGTTCCACGGCCGGTACGGAGCCCGGCCGCTACATTTTCCCGCCGGCACCGACTGTTGCGGCGGACTGCGAGGGCTCTCGCATCATCCCAACGTCTCGGCACACCTATTCCATTCTATTACAAACACCCCTAAAAAACACGCATTTCCCCGGCCTGTTTTCGTGCCAAGCAACCCGTGGTCACGGACAGGTCGTATTCATCACCGCCACGAACGGATCGATGTCACGCCAATTGACGGTGCAGTCGCCGTTCACGTCGTTGTTCGCAAACGGGCAGGTCGGCGTGCCGCCGAACAGGGCTTCCCACGCCGGGATGTTGTCGTTCTGCGCTGCGACGAAGTAATCGATGTCGCGCCAGTTAATCTCGCTGTCGCAGTTGCTATCGCCTAGACAAGCCTCCAGCTCACATTCGTCGGGAATGCCGTTGGTGTCAAAGTCACAACTCGTCCCGTCGGCGATGTCGCATTCGTCGGGGATGCCGTTGGTGTTGCAGTCACAGCTCGTCCCAGCGGCGATGTCGCACTCGTCGAGGATGCTGTTCGTGTTGCAGTCGAAGTCTTTGACCTGGTGCTGGACCAAGGCCAGGTCAGCCGGGAAGTCCCACCACTCTGACCCGGGCGTCGGGTCCGTGCCGTGGCCGTGCCCGCCGCCGGGGTTATGGTAGTAGTGCTCGGAGTCGTTGGGGCGCATGTTGTTTGAGCGGTACCAGTAGACCATGCCGTACGTGGCGTATCCGCCGGTGGCCTGGACGGAGAGCCAGTAAGTTCCGGGGAGCAGGGGGGCGCCGCCGAAATCCCAGGAGATGAGGCCGTCTTCGCCGCTGCCGATGGTGGACAGGAGCACATTGGCGCCGGCCTCGGCCCCGCCGGGGGCGTCGGCGAGCTCGACCAGGAAGTCAATCATTCCGAAGCCGCCCCAGGTCTCGGGTCGGAAGTAGGCTTGCCCCGCGCCGAAGACGGCGGGCTCGGTGATCGTGATGTCGTCCCATTGTTTGACGCTGAACTCCGGGTAGCCGCAGTCGGAGTAGTCCAATGCCGGGACGTAATCGTTATTTGGCAACTGCGTGAGCAGGGGCGGGTTCGGCAAGATGTCGCACTCGTCGGGCACGCCGTTGCTGTTGCAATCCTCGCTGAATCCGCCGGCGATGTCTTCCTCGTCGGGGACGCCGTTGGTGTTGCAGTCGGTGATCGGCCCCGGGTAGGTGACGTAGAGGGTGGAGTATCCGACGCGGGAGCAGCCGTAGGGGATCCGCATGTAGCCGCCTTCACCCCAGTCGGTCCCCCAGGAGTTGCGCAGATACCAGATGCCGTCTGCGTCGTTCCAACCGACGAGCATCACGCAGTGGTTGGTCGAGAAGTTCTGACAATGGTTGTAGATGCCGCCGTCATAGGCTTCGAACGAAGAGCTGGCATAGACGTTGACCGCGACCGGGCCGTGGTCGTAGATAGCCTGCTTGATCTGTTCGACGGACGGGATGGTGAACAGGCCGCCCACGGACGCCCAGCCATCAATACAATAGGGGTGGTTATAGGGACACTCACAAACGCCGTTTTCTTCGATGTAGGGGAAGTCCTCCTCCAGGACCGCCCCGAAGTCGCCGCACGGATCGACGTACGACGTGCTGTCGCAGGTCAGCCCCATCAGGGCCCTGTGTTTATGACCGCCGCTGCAACTGCCGGCCGCGGTGCAACTGACCAGCCATTGCTCGGACAGGTCGGTGGTCTCGCAGGTCATTCGGAGGATAGCGCTTTCCATGGTGCCGATCGCGGAAAACGCCCAACAGGCGCCGCAGACGCCCTGGTCCTTGACGCCCGTGACGCCGCCACAGGGATCGGCGATGCGCCAGTCGAACCAGCCGGGCAGCGTGCGCTGGCCGGCCCGGGGCAGGCACGGATCGATCGGGATGATCTCGCCGGGGAGCACCACCGGCGGCAGCCCGCCGCACAAGTCTTCGTGCGCCCGGCGTGTGGCGGAGTTCTCGGCGACGGTAAACGTCCAGCCCTCCCGCTTGCCCTGCTCGCGCAAAGCCTCGATGTCTTCCGGCGTGAGTTGTGCCGCGGCCGGGCCGATAATCCCGAGCACGGCCGCGCAAACCACTGCTAGTGCGATAACATCATTCCTTCCCATTGTTCGAACTCCTTCTGGTTGACAATCCTAATTCCTAGGCCAGCGCAACAGCCCACAAAGCATTCCCCTCGCCGTCCTCGCTACTACTATAAAACAAAATACCATAGCGGGCCTCGATACGCACGTTTTTTCTCCGGCGTGGATAAAAGGGGCCTTCTCCTTTTCGAGCCGGACCACCTTGCAGGGGGTGCTGGTGCTCTGTCAGCCGTCAATTGACGGGTGGCGCCATGCAAGGGAGGGCGAAGCTCCCGCTGAGCCGCGGCATCCCTGGCTCAGCAGGAGCCTCGCCCTCCCACTACAGGATTTCTGCGTCGTACTGTTAGGGACAAGTCGTATTCATTACCGCGACGAAGGGGTCGATGTCACGCCAGTTGACACTGCCGTCGTCGTTGACGTCGTTGTTCTCGAACGGGCAACTCGGCGTTCCAGGCGCAAACATGGCCTCCCACGCCGCGATGTTATCGTTCATCGCCGCGACGAAAAAGTCGATGTCGCGCCAATTGATCGCCTCGTCGCAGTTGCTGTCGCCGCGGCAAACGGGCGACGCCGCGGCCTTCAGGCCGAGACTGTGCCAGCCGCCACCCGCGACCGCCACGAAGTCCGTGTTCGGCTCCGGCACGTCGCATTGGCCGTAGTAGTTGGATCCCCACGCCACGATCGAGCCGTCGGTCTTCAGGCCGAGACTGTGGAAGCCGCCCCCCGCCAGCGCCACGAAGTCCGTGTTCGGCG
>JAGMDK010000277.1 GCA_023128695.1 Phycisphaerae bacterium | reverse complement strand
TTTACCCACTTTCCTGACGCCCACCTCGGTGGCCCTGAGGTATGCGAGTTTTCTTGCAGGCCCGCGGTCGGGGTTATAGAATATCTTTGGTACCAGCCGCGGGGCATGGAAACTGACGAGGGCAAACGAATTATGAAACGCACACTTGGCATTTTGGCAGTTGTTGCGGTCAGCGTATCGGTCGTCTGTATGGTTTCCGCCGCCGAGGAGGAGACCCAGGGGCGCTACCGCGTTTATATGATGGATGGGAAAACGGTCGAAGGGGAAGTCACGCAGATGGAGGACGGCTCCTACGAGATCAAGACGAAGTACGGGATCGTCGTCGTGGTCAAGAAGGGCGAAGTGAAGGGGATGGTCCCCCTGGAGGAGACAGCCCAGCCTCGGATAGTCATCTCCCCCGGCGAGCGCGCTGAGAACCGCTCCCTGCTGCGGCGTCAGATCACCGATGAGGAGATCGAGGAGATCCTGGTGGGTATCGAGGCCGAAATCGGCGACGTGGGGGTCGATATCGAGGACCTGCGGGCCCCCTTGCCGACCGACTGGGAGGCCGTAGAAGAGATGAAGCGGCTGGCGATGGGTGGCGAGCGCGAGCCGAAGGTGCTTGAGCGACCGCACTTCGTGATGGTCTACACGGCGACGGACGAATCCGCGCGGAAGCTGGGGGCCCGGCTGGAGTCGGTTTGGCGCTGGAACTCGAAGTTGATCAAGCGTTTGGACCTCAAAGCCGAACGGCCGGAGTACAAGCTGGAGATTTACTACTTCGACACACACGAGGAGTTCATCAATTACTCATTTAACGAGGGAATTCAGTTGCCCTCCGGCGCGCTGGGTTACTACAGCCACTTGATTAACCGCTCCCATTTCTTTGATCTAATGAACTGGCAGCAACTCGAGGGTCGCAAGAGGCGTGCGAAGGATCCGCGCACGCCCCCGCGCGAACGGCGGCGGTTGCGGAATGAGAACCGTGCCTGGGTCGAGCACAATAACCAGGAAGTCATCCAGCACGAGGCCGGGCACCACATCCACTTCAACACCGGGGTGTTCATTCCCCGCGTCCGTACCGGCGGCACGGCCCCGACGTGGCTGGTGGAGGGGGCGACGATGCAGTTCGAGGTCCCACCTGCCGCAACCGGCCGCGGCGGGGCAGGCCTGGGGGAACTGAATGACTCGCGTCTGTATGAATTCCGGAGGCACTTTCCGTACAAGATGCAACCCGCTGAACTGAAGCAGTTTCTGCTTGACAACCGCGTGTGGATGAATGGACAGTACGATTATCCGCGCGGCTGGGCGGTGTTTTACTATCTCTGGAGGCAGCATCGGGACGGTCTCGGAAAATACATTCGAATGATCAACGACCGTCCGCCCGGCGAGGAGCCGAGTTTCACCGAACGCGAGAAAGAGTTCGAAGATTGTTTCGGCCGCGTGGACGAAAAGTGGATGGATGACTTTTACGAATTCCTCGAGGGATTAACAATCAGACCCTCGCGCCTGCCGCCACCGCTATGATGTAATTCCAGGACGCGGTCGGAATGATACACGATTCCCGCCCCGCGCTGGCTTAGCCACAGCGATAACAATTGCCACCAATTTTGTCTTGCACTCATCAGCGGTTGCCGCGCTTGTGCGCGCTGGCCAACGCGGGCGATAATCCACCTTATGGCACATGGTTGGCGCGTGTTGGGCAACGGGATCTCGGCGCGTCGTACACAGCAGTTGTGGCGGCGGTATCTCCGGGAGACGCGCCGCCCGTTGCATTGCCTGCTGTTTCTGTTGCCGCTGGCGGCGGCGTACGAGTTGGCAGCGCTCTGGGTGACCCGTGACTGCGGGCCGGGGCGGGGGCCGCTGGCCCAGAGCATGATCCACGGCGTGCTGGCCTGGTTTGGCTTCGCGGGGTTCTGGGTGCCGGCGGTGGTGCTGGTGATCGCGCTGTTGGTGTGGCACCGTCTCCGCCGTGACTGCTGGCGGATACAGGTGTGGGTCTTACCGGCGATGGTGGGCGAGAGCCTGCTGCTGACGGTGCCCTTGCTGGCCCTCAGCGGGCTCTTTCCGCAGGAAAAAGAGGAACTCGCGGCCGGCCTGTTTGCTGAACTGGTGCGCGTGCTCGGGGCGGGGCTCTACGAGGAGCTTGTTTTCCGGCTGCTGCTGATCAGCGGATTGCTGTGGCTCTCGGTCGAATTCGTGCAACTGCGAGGCCGGGCGGCGTTGTCAGTAGCGGTGGGGCTGGCCGCCGTGCTGTTCTCGCTGTGTCATTTCCACCCGATCGGCTCGGATTTGTTCGCCTGGGGTTCGTTCTGGTATCGGCTGGCCGCCGGGGTGTATTTGTCGGTGGTGTTCGTGGGGCGCGGGCTGGGCGTTTCGAGCGGGTCTCACGCGGCGTACAATATGCTGCTGGTTTGGCTGTGGAGTCCGTGACTTGGGTCGCGATCGAAGTAACCGGACGCCAGTTGAACTTTTTGCCGCCGAGTGACCCGCGGAAAAAAAGATCGGCGGGGACGTCGCCGATCAGCTTGCCCCAGTCCTCCAGCGTCCGCGGCTCGCGGAAGGCGGCGGCCTTGATCCGGCGGGCGATCAGGCGTTCATATCCACATCGCCGCCATCCTCGCCCGTCGTCATGGACACGTCGTATTCATCAGCGCCACCAACTGATCGATGTCACGCCAGTTTACGGTGGCATCACCGTTCACGTCGTTGTTCTCGAACGGGCAGGTCGGCGTTCCCGGCAGGAACATCTCCTCCCAGGCCGCCACGTTGTCGTTCATGGCCGCGACGAAGTAGTCGATGTCGCGCCAATCGATCTGGTCGTCACAATTGCTGTCGCCGTCACAGCCCGGCGGCGCCTCACAGATGAACCCAGTGACCAGAAAGGCGTCCAGGCCGGACTCGTTGATGCTCTGCGCGTCCGCGTCATTGGCCGTGAACCGAAGCTGCATCTGGTCGGTCAGCACGACGCCGGCGGCGTCCAGGACCGCCTGATCGATGACGTGACTCCGCCAGTTCAGCCCGCCGTTGCTGGTGTGTCGGGCGATCTCGATCCAGCTTCCTACGCCGCCGTTGCTGTTGATCTCTACCAGCAGCATGTCCACGCTGCCGCCAGTGTTCGTCAGGTAGAGGTAATAGTCGTAGCTGATGGTAATTCCACCGCCGGACATGTCGATAATCGGCGAGCTGAGCCGCACGGCGCCGTCGTCGACGTCGGTGTTACCCATCTCGTTCTGGGTCAGGTAGCACTGGCCGCTGCCGTCGGAGTCGGTTAGGGGATCGTAGTCCCAACTGGGATCGTTGACCGGTACCCCGCGCTGCCAGTCGCCACTGGTGGCCCCGAGGTTCTCAGCGGTCCAGCCCTGATCGGTCTCGAAGTTGTCAGCCATGATGATTGTGAGCGTGCCGACCACGGCGGTGTACACGGTGTTCGGCGCATCCTTTGGGTTGAAGACGGTCGAGCCGCCCGCGCCGTCAGCGCTGAAATAGTACTCCGGCGTGGCTTGGCAGCCGGCGGCCGGCAGCGTGGCCTGGTAGAGATTGCCGCCCAGCGGGGTCAGCGGCGCTGTCAGGTAGCTCCCGCCGTCATAGCGATAGTGCAACAGGCCCGAGCCGGGGACATAGGTCTCGGCGCCGTCCACGATCTGAACGGTGATCGGCTGCGGCACGCCCGGCTCCAGGTTCTCCGGCAGGCCGTCCGGGAGGAGGATACTCAGCGGGGGCTCCTCGCCGCCCAGGGCGATGAGCTGGATGTCGTCGATGTTCCAGCCGCAGTACCGCCAGCCGCTATCCGTCTCACCCATGGTCCAGCGCAGGTACACGGTGGACTGATCGTCGGCGACATCGGAGATGTCGAGGTCCAGCGGGGTCCACGAGTAATCGGCCACTTCGGTCGTATTCTGCCAGACCGTGGTCCAGTTCAGCCCGTTGTTGCTGACCCGTACGTAGGCGTGGTCGTAAGCCGGCTGCTCCACGCCCAGCCAGCGCCAGAACGTCAGGTGCACGTCGAACAGGCCGGTGCAATCGATGGCGGTGCTGGTCAGATGTGTTTCGGTCATGCTGTTGGGATAATCGCCGTTGAGGTTGTACCCGTAGACGTTGGCGCCCGTGTAACCACTGGTCGGGTCGGGCCCGCCGTACTCCCCGCCGCCGCCGGTCGGCTGACCGTAGGCCCACTGCCCTTCCGTGGTCCAGCCGGGGTTGGTGTCAAGCGGCCATTCGTACGCGATCTGCGGGATGCCGACCTTCAGGGTCACGCCCCGGGTCGTGTCGCCGACATGGTCGGTGGTGTTGATGAAGCTGACGACGGCGTCGTACACGCCGTCCGGCAGACTATCGGCCTCGGCATTGATTGTTACCGTGACATCGGCGGTATCGCCGACGTTGGGCAACGCCCCGGCCCCGTTCGTGATTGTCAGCCAGGTGGTCGCCGTGTTCACCTCGTAGTTGAGGGCGCCGGGCCCCATATTCTCCAGCGTGTAGACCTTGCTGTCCGGCACGAACGGCCCGCCGCCCGGACCCTCGGACACCAACTCGCTGCCCGGAATGACTCGCAGACCGGTCACTTCGTTGATCGCGACGGTCGGATCGCCGAAGAGAGTGAGCTCGTAGTAACACCACCGCATGCAGTCTTCATTGACGCGGTAGAGATTGTCTTCCTTGGAGTCCTGGTTCGCCCGGCCCAGTTCGCCCTTGTTTTCAACCGGGTTAAAGATGGCGTCCCAGAACTCGCGGTTGAATCGCTGTGAGGGGCCGTCCGTCGAGTAGTACTCGCCGAAGCCGTAACGGGCGTTCATGATCACGGCGAACGCCGCGTGGTCCGTTTTGAGGTTGGCCGTCTCGGCCCAGCAATCGGTGCCGTCGAAACGCCCGGCCGAGCAGGTCTGCGAGTAGACAAAGCACAGATCAGTGTTCGTGAGCTGGCTGGTGACGTCGCTGTTGTACAGCTTCATCGCATAGTCCGGACTGCCGTGGCCCAGGTGGTTGAGAATATGCAAGCCGCTGTTGATGCGGGTGACCAGTTCGGATTGCGGCCAACTGTTGCCCGGCCAGTCGCGCTCAAACAGCTCGTCGATCGTGTATTCGCTCGATGGAATCCCAACCGTCGTGTAGCCGTGGGCACTCGAGCCGTCGATCAGCTCTTCCAGCGTATCGCCGGCGTATTCGGCGGGGCCGCCAAAGCCCAGGTACTCGCCCACCAGCAGAACCTGCTCGATCTGCGAATGCTGGTTGGTCAGGTACCAGATGGTCTTGTTCACAAAGCGGGCTACTTCAGTCGCGTTGCCGGCGCTGGCCCGCCCCACGTACACCTCCGCCACGAGGTCGACGTCGCCACCCCCGGGACCGTCCGTGGGCTCACCCCAGTAGCCGTCGCCGTCGTAGTTCCAGGTGCCGTCCAGGCAGGCGAAGTATATGTCGCCGGGCATGCTATATTCCGCCTCGCCGCCCGGACTGATTTCCACGTATAGATCCTTGGCCGGGATCACGTCATCATCGCCACCGATAATGACATACTGAATCCCGTCGTTCACGTAGCGGTCCGTGATGTAGGCCCGTACGTCATCCGGGTCGCTGCTGCCCACGTCGGTCGTCGTGTGAATCTCCGTCGCGATGCCGTGGGCGTCGTGGTGATTCTTCAGGGGCTGGAAGCCGCCCGCCAGCGTCGGCGTGGTGAGAATCAACAAGTCGAAATTCCGCGCACCACGGATACCCGCGGCAGCGTAGCTCTCGACGATCGCGGGATTGTCAACCCGTTCCAGCACCTCGGCCTCGTCGATCGCCAGACCCCGGAGCAGGGGCGCGGCCTGACCGGTGTCAACCGTGTTCACAACCACCGTCAGGCGCGGATAGTAGTACAGTGTGCCGCTCGCCGGCAGGTACTCCACCGGCTGAAGCTTCAACGTCAGGATTTGATAGCCCCGGAAGCCATGCGTCCCGATCGTTTCGGACCGCCCCCCCGGGAAAGGCTGGTCAGAACCATAGATGGCCACATCGGGCGTGGGTGGCCTGGCCGCATCGGAATCCGGCGGCAGCTTGACCGGTTCCGAGACTGGTTCGATGAAATAACCCGTTCCGAGCGGAACCCTCTCGCTCGGGACAATCGCGACGCTCGACACTTCCGTGCCGAACGGGAGCAGGACGCGGGCGCCGCACGCGGGCAACGCCGGCTGTCCGGCGTTTCCGCCATTCGGGGCCCCCGCCATGGTGACCCGGTCGTATAGCTGGCCGCCGAGTTTGACCTCCGAGATGACCGGGCGGTCGAACGTGTACTCTACTGTCAATTGCTGCGCCGCGGCCAGTGCGGCCGGGGCTAGAATTACACAAACAGCTAGTCCCGTTGAAATCCAAGTGTTGGGGCGCATTTCGTACCTCCTTAACGCGAATCTCTTTTGCAGATGGGAAAACCAGCGCACGCTAGTCCTCGATGACCACTCCTATTAGCAGCATACTGCTAATGAGCACAATATCCAACCGCATTTGCAACTATTCGCCGGCGCACAGGCCGATAATGTTGTCTGGGATCGGTGGGCTGTGCAATCCGAGAATGGGCATCCCCGTTTGTTTATCGGGCGTATCCTGCCAAGCCTGTGCATACCGTATATTCCGTACGCCGTGGTTCGAGCCGCGTGCGATGGCGTGAGCTTGGCGGGTGGGCCGAACGAGTCACGTTGTCGTACTCGATAGTGGTGATGTTGCCCAGCGGATCGACGGTCTCGATGCTGTTGCCGCGGGCGTCGTAGGTGTGCTGCCCTTCCTGTCCATAATGCGCTAGTTTCTGAGAGGAATACTATTGCAATATGGACTTGGGCCGGTGTTGAGTGATTGCTGACACCAAAGGTGATGGTGTGTCAGAAGAACCGTAGCGCTACTCAGTCTCGGGGACAGAGCTAGCCGTGTCGCGAATCGATAATTGATCCAGTCGCCAGCGGGCCAGGTGGTATTCGTTCATGGCGTCCAACTTGTCGCTGTTGGGGTCGAGCACCAGGCCGGTCTCCACGCACTTCTGGAAACACTGCCGCGCTGCGTCGATCCGACGGCTGAGCAGGCAAGCCTCGCCAGCATAATAGTAGCTTTCGCAAACGTCCTCGGGGTTCTCTGGATCGGCGGAAGCCGTCAGTCCTTCCGGTTCGATCTTGCCGGCCACACACTCGAGCATCTTCTGCAATCGGCTTCCGCGCATTGCATTGCGGCAAGCCTCTTCAAGTATGTCGTCGGCTTCCAAACGGACCTGCCCTGCCTCAATGGGTCGGCCCTCCGCGTCAAGGTAACGGGCTTGGTCGCGCAGAACAAGGAACAGCCGGATATCGGCGTAGGAGACTTGGCTTCGCAGTTCACGGACCCGGCGATAATCCTCCGCCGCCTCGACCGTCCGCCCAACGATCCATAACGGAGTGGCGCGAGCATAGCGGGGCCAAGGGTCATCAGGACCCGTGATTTCCGCCGCTCTGGAGTAGTCCCTGATGGCATCGGTGTACTTACTCTGGCAGAGGAGGGCGACGCCGCGGGCTCGATACGCCAGATCGTGACCGGGCGAAAGTTCAAGCGCCTGCGTGTATTGTTCTACGGCTTCCGCGTATCTGCCTTGTCTCGTGAGGACACCGCCCTGGAACAGCGTCCATTTGAAGCGCTGGGCCCCGATGTCAATCAGCGTTTGTGCAGCGCTCAAGGCCTCGTTGAACCTCTCCTTCTGTGAATACAGATGGGCTAGTCGTTGCCATGCCAGCGAGTGCTTGTGTTTACGCTGGACAGCTTCTTCCGCACAACGCAAAGCCTCGTTACGATCCATAGTCGCAAAGGACCGAAGATACCACGCCGCAGCCGTATCCGGCGCATTACGAGTCGCCTTCTCCTTTAACTGGGCGGCGTCGGGATTGCCCATGGCGATGTATATCTCGGCCAGCAGAGCGCGGAAGGCCCATTCCGATGGACCACTGTCGAGCCGGTTTTGCAGCGTAGTAATCACGATATCCCTCAGACCCTCGTCGCCGATTCGCTGGGCGACTTTGAACCGCGCCTTTGCCCAAACCAAGCAAGCCTCCGGCATGTCGGGATACCGAGTGAGCAGAGTGTTGGCCTCTTCCGAGGCCTCTTGGACACGCCCCATGTCCAGGAATCGTTGGGCATTCAGGACGCCGCCACGGCTCTGAGCAAACTTGCGCGCATACTGTCGCGCCAGCGATCGATCTTTCCACCAGATGCTCCCAAGAACGGCCAGCGCCACCAGAACCAGACAAGCTGTGGTGACGGCGATTCGCAGCTTCTGCTTGACCAGCTTCTTGCGGAAGATGTAGAAGCTGCTCGGGGGCTGAGCGAGAATCGGCTCGCCACGCAGGTATTTGCCGAGGTCCTCGCCAAGCTCCCGGACAGACTGATAGCGACGCGGTTTCTCCTTCTCCAGCGCCTTCAGAACGATCGTCTCAAGCTCGCGGTTCACGCGATTCGACAGCGACGTCGGCGACGTCGGTACCTCCTCCCGTATTCGCCGCATCACGTCGCTGGGGCTTCCCGTTGCGTCGAACGGGGGGGTGCTGGTGAGCGCCTCGTAGAGCATCACGCCAAGCGCAAACACGTCCGTCCGAGCATCAACCTCGCCCGGCATACCCGCCGCCTGCTCTGGAGAAAGGTACCGCAGCGTCCCCACGACCTGGCCCGGCATGGATACGGCCACGGACACGGTTTCACCAGCGCCGGCCTGATCCGTAGCCTTGGAAAGCCCGAAATCGAGGATATGCGGCTCCCCCTCGCAGTCCACGAGCACGTTCCCGGGCTTCAGATCACGATGGACGACGCCATGGTCATGAGCGTGCTCGATGGCCGCGCAAATCTCGACGAACAGTCGCAGCGTCGTGTGAACATTCGGCTGCGACGCCGATACCCAGCGGTCCAGGTGGACGGCGTCCACGTAGTCCATGGCATAGTACGGCTGCCCGGTGGACGTGAGGCCGCTTTCCAGGACCCGCACGATGCCGGGGTGCTGGAACCGCGCGGCCAACTCCACCTCGCGTTGGAACCGCTTCCGGGCGGAACGCGACGCGAACCAGCCGCCCAGCATGATCTTGAGCGCCACGACACGCTTGGTAGAAACCTGAAGCGCCCGGTAGACGACCCCCATTCCCCCACGCCCGATCTCCTCGATGATCTCGAAGCCGGGCACGGCGTCCGGCGGCGGCGGAGAGGCACCCGCCTCAAGCAGCGCGTCAGCCTCTCGCTCCCCCGCGTCGATCAGTTGCGTCTCGTGATCGACGGCCGTGTTCTCGTCAGATGCCTTCTTCACCGCCAATCTTCCTTGCCGCCATCCATATCCCGGCCAAGACACGCTCAGGCCGTGCTGAAGTACTCCGAGGGCGTCCCCATGAGTTCGCGGAGCCTGCGGTGCGCCCGGACCCGGATCATGTAGGCGGCGCCGGGGCTACGGTTCAAAGCCCGCGCCACTTCCTCCATCGGCCGACCCTCGAGATCGAACATCAGCACCACCTGGCGATAGGCATCAGGCAGTTGTTCGACCGCTCGCTCCAGTGCGGCCCGCGCCTCGTCCCGAGCCACAAGCCGGCTCGGCGTGGCCCCCCCGGCACTGAGGAGTTCGTAGAATGCGACGAAGGACTCCTCCCGCGTCTCGGGCTGAATCCGTCGCCGATCCTTCCCCCGTTTGTCGGCTTCGAGCATCCTCAGGGCATCAATCAGATTGTGGTCCGCGATCTTCAGGAGCCACGCGGCCAGCGACGCGTCCCCTTGTGGCACGAACCGGTCAACATTGAGAAAAACGTCTGTGTAGGTCTGCTGCATGACATCGTCCACGGACAGCACCGCCTGCCAGCGCCCGGGAATCTTGCCCGCAAGCTGGCGTCGGACGCCGGGGCCGTGCTCCTTGAGCAATTGTCGCAGCGCATCCCGCTCGCCGCTCGCCGTTTGCCTTAGCGGATTTTGCCCTGAACTACCCACACCCTTTCTCCGAGGCCGGCCCCGCCGCAAAGATCCTGTAGCGGCCGGGCCCCGTACCGGCCGATGATAAGGTAACAAGGTCTAGTTTCCAGTTTCTAGTCTCTAGTTTCTAGATGTAGCGGCCGATCTCCGTACCGGCCGTTATTCTACGCGAATATTTTCCCGTATTCTACGGTCGAGGCCCTTCGATTTCGCTCAGGACATGCTCCGCCCGGCCGCTACATTTTCCGGCCGAAGCCGACTTTTGCGGCGGATTGATAAAGTCTGACCACAACTATCTTAACATCCGGCATCCCCCCCTTGCAATCTCAAGCCTACGCGTCTGCGGCCCACTCGCCAGAAAAAAGCAAAAAAACGGCGTGAATTTCTGCCATGGTTTCCGTTCATCAACCTGTGCGACCTGCCGCGCGGGCTGGCAAGGTCGGCCCGGGAAGCCAGCCCGGCCGGCGGCCGGTCAACTCACAAACCAGGGACCGAGACTGGCCCGGCCCGATCAGCGGTTCAGAAGCAGCGTCCCAACGAGGACGCGTAAAGGAAAGGATGGAACAGTCATGGCAACGAATAGAAGAAACAGCACGCTTTCCGGAGCACATCGGCAAGGGAATGGCGTTCATTCTGCGAACGAGGAGCTCGGTCAAATGGCTCAGGATGCCACACAACCCCCGCACGGCACGTGCATCATAGGAAGGACACATCGTGGGTTATCGATGCCACAGCAGCGAAAGGGGCCTATCATGAAGGCATTCACACGCACGGTAGCGCTGGTCGTTGCCTTAGCCACCTCTTGGGCGTCTTTAGCTCAAGAGACCTTGTATCCGCCGTGGGACGGTTGGGATAGCTGGCGAAATAGCACTATCCAGGTTGGTTGGGATTATGGCTACGAGACGGGAACGCTCAACGATGCAACCGTGGTGGTTGATTTAGTGTCCGTTGCGGGAGTGTCCACCACAAACCAGTGGTGCTGGAACTACCAGGCCTGGACAGCGCCGGCCGATGACTACTACCGATTCACGTTCAACTACAACGCCTCCGGCTGGGCCAGCCTGAACGGTGCGTCGGTGTTCGGCGATGCCTCGTGGATCACGATGACGGCGGTCCTGCGTATCGTTCCTTCGTGGACCACCTGGGAAGAGGGACCGTACTGGTACAACTACTTGCGAACCGTTGCCGCGACATCCGGGGTTCCATATATTCCTCTGCCTCCGTATGAATACGATGAAGACGTGTACGTCACGACCCCGCCCATCTGGTTTGACGAGGGAGAAACGGTCAGCATTGGCGGCGGAATACAGATCCTGCCCACTTGCGTCAGTCTCGTCGGCTTTGTCAGCATCTTGGGCGAGAACACGGGTCAGCTCAACAGCGTCCAGATCGTTCGGGAGAATCCTCCCAACCCGATCCTCGCGGTTGACCCCGATCCCCCCGCCCACGTCTTCGGCCAACAGATCAGGCTCGAACCCGTCGAATGGACGTTCAACGTCTGGAACAGCGGCACCGGCACGCTTACTTGGGCCGTGGACACTGTCAGTGATTGGTTCGAGATGGCACCGACATCTGGCGAGAGCAACGGTGAAGTTGATTCTGTTACGGTGACCGTTGACACCTCAGACATGGAGCTGGGCGAACACACAGGCTTCATCACGATCACGTCGAATGCTGGCAGCGACCTCGGCGTCATCATAATCGAGATCATCAACCTTCCCCCCAGTGCAAATGCTGGTGGGCCCTATTATGCCGAGGCCGGCGAGGTGATAACGTTCGACGCTTCCGAAAGCGTAGACATCGATGGAACAATCGCCGCCTTCCGCTGGGACTGGGAGAACGACGGTACTTGGGATACAGGATGGCTTGGCACTCCGACGGCAAACCATAGCTTCTCGCCAAACGGCCTCTATCGTTCGAGATTGCAGGTCAAGGACAATGACGGCGAGACCAGCACAGATGTCTGCGCCACGCACGTCGGCTACGAGTGGGAGAAGGACGTTGTCGATTTCGAGGGGACAACGGGGTGGGAGTGCGCGATAGCACTCGATTCCGACGGCCGGCCACATATTTCGCACATAGACGCGGAGGGTGACATGCGCCTGAAATATGCGCGCTGGACCGGCACGGAGTGGTTAAGAGAGGATGTTGCTCCGTGTTTTTATGGTTGGCGCGCCACATCGATTGCCCTCGATGCCAACGACAACCCCCGTATTGCCTATCGCGGCGTGCATGGTGATCCACATTACCACCTTTGCTACGCATCGAAGACCGGCTCCACGTGGACTATTGAGACAGTCGATGCGGAACACTTCTGCGCGTATTCCTGCGATCTGGCAATCGACGAATCGAACGCTCCGCACATTGTATACACTGGCGATCTGGGCGTGGGACAGTCGTATCTGAAGTATGCACATTGGAACGGAAGCCAATGGGTTATGGAGTCTATAGGGCCAACCAACGGAAGGACTGGTATATCTGCCTCAATTGCCCTGGACCTGCAGGACCGGCCACATGTATGTTGTTACGATGAGGGCAATGCGCGGCTGATGTACGCAAGGAGAATCGGAGGGTCGTGGGATATACACAACGATCTGGATTTGGATGGGGGGTGGATGTCGGACATTGCTGTGGACGGCAATGGCAATCCACATATCTGCTACGTAATGGGACAGGAATGGACTGAGCCACAGGAGTTGAGATGGGTTCACTCTCCAAATGGTGGAGCCTCTTGGAACGCGCCGGAGCGCGTAGATGGGGTTCCAGGGGAGTACGATGCGGTAGGGTGTTGCGCGATTGCGATTGGTGAGAATACGGATGTGCATATCAGCTACGCGTACGGACTCTATTCGTCGGAGTTTCATTGTTTGAAGTATGCAACTAAGCTTGGCTCGCAGTGGACTGATGAGATCGTGGATATCCGCGATTCCAGGAACACATCGCTGGCTCTTGATGCGGCCGGTTTGCCGCACATTGCGTACTGGGCCTGGGACTGGACTGCACTGCATTACGCGACGCTGGCGGGGCCTACTAATTCGCCGCCAGTGGCGGATGCCAGTGGACCTTACAGCGGGAACATAGGCGAGACGATTGTCTTCAACGCTTCGGGCAGCTATGACTTCGATGGCACGATTGTCGGCTACCGCTGGGACTGGAACAACGATGGAGCTTGGGACACGGAGTGGGGGCCGTGGCCACAGGCTAGCCACGTGTTCGGCGAAGGTGGGACGCATACAATAGTCTTGGAAGTTGAGGATGACGGAGGGTCGCGAGACACGGATACGACGACCGTCGACGTACCCAATGATACGCAGCCGCCGCAAATTGTCGACGACAGCGACGCCGATGCGTTCGTCGGTGAAACATTCGTGTTCAGGGCAACGGTGACGGATAACGTTGGCGTCGCGGAGGTGTGGGTGGAGTACTGGTACGATGAGGGCGACCATTGGAGTCATTCGATGGGCCAAGTGGACGTAGACGTGTGGGAGCGGAGCACCACCATTCTGGACGGCTTCACTACCCTCCACTACATCATCTTCGCGGAGGATGTTGCGGGCAACCCAGCGGACACGGGCACGCAAGACGTGGCGATCACAGATGCCGGCCCCGACTGCAACAACAATGGCATTCCGGATGACGAGGACATCGCCAGCGGTTTCAGCGAGGACTGCCAGCCCAATGCCATCCCCGATGAGTGCGACATTGCCGACGGTACCAGCCAGGATTGCCAGCCGAACGGTGTTCCCGACGAGTGCGATCTGGCGGTTCGGGAAGGAAAACTCCTCGCTGGTGATGGTGCGGCGGATGACCGCTTTGGGTACTCCGTGGACATCTCGGGCGACGTCGCCATCATCGGGGCTATATACGACGACGACAATGGCAGCGATTCCGGGGCGGCCTACGTCTTTCGCTACAATGGATCGAACTGGGTTCAGGAGCAGAAGCTAACCGCCTCCGACGGCGCGGCGGATGACTGGTTTGGTCTCTCCGCGGCGATATCGGGCGACCTAGCCGTGATTGGGGCGCACCCTGATGTTTACTATAGCGGCACCGGGGCAGCGTACGTCTTCCGCTACAACGGTTCGGCCTGGATCGAGGAAGCCAAGCTGGAGTCGGGGGGAGGTTCCAATGGTGATTGGTTCGGCCATTCTGTGGCCATTCTGGGTAACAGGGTGCTGGTTGGGGCTCCCCTGGACAGTCAGGGCGGCACCTGGGTCGGGGCGGCGTACGTGTTCCGTTATGATGACGGGGTGGGCTGGGTCCAGGAACAGAAGCTGCAGGCCTCGGGCGGCCAGGGATGGGATGAGTTTGGCTGGTCGGTGAGCCTCTCGGGCGATGTTGCCCTCATTGGAGCATTCGGTGACGACGACAAGGGGACCACCTCCGGCTCGGCCTACGTGTTCCGCTACAACGGTTCGAGTTGGATTCAGGAGCAGAAACTCCTGGCCTCGGATGGTGCCGCGAATGACCGCTTCGGGGATTCGGTGGCCGTCTGGGGCGATGTTGCCCTCATTGGGGCATACGGTGATGACGACAACGGGAGCAGTTCCGGCTCGGCCTACGTGTTTCGCTACAACGGTTCCAACTGGGCCGAAGAGCAAAAGCTGACCGCTTCCGATGCTGCGGGGGAGGACCAATTCGGCCTCCAGTTCGTGGCCATCTCCGGGGAGGCCGCCCTGATCGGGGCGAGGGGCAACGACGACAACGGGAGCAGCTCCGGCTCGGCCTATGTATTCCGCTACGATCCCGCGGCGGAAGCCTGGTTTGAGGTGGCCAAGATCACAGCTTCAGACGCCGCGGAGGGTGACCACTTTGGCTTTTGCGTGGCCATCTCCGGAAACACCGCCATCGTCGGAGCAGCGTACGACGATGACAATGACACCGATTCCGGCTCGGCATACGTGTTCCCGCCCAGCGACGACTGCAACAGCAACGATGTCCCCGACGAATGCGACATTGCCGACGGCACCAGCCAGGACGACAACGGCAACGGCATCCCCGACGAATGTGAGGCGCCGCCGGTCTGCCCCGGCGACAGCAACTGTGACGGCGTCATCAACTGGCGTGACATCGACTACTTTGTCGCGGCGATGAACGATAATGTGGCGGCTTGGGAAGCCATGTTCGACCCGGGTCCGCCCACGTGCCCGTTCGAGAACAACGACGGGAACGGCGACGGGACCGTCAATTGGCGCGACATCGATTCCCTCGTCGCATTAATGAATACAACCTGTCCATAGCGACTGACCCAACGCAAGAGCCTGTGCTTGCGCCTCAGACACAGTCGTGCCGTCCTGCATGTTTTCCCAAGGGCGGCACGACTGTTTATTAACGGCTGCTGCACGCAAGGACTACCTGGGCAACCACGAATGGTGCTTCTATTCGTGGCGGGAAGCTGCCCCGGTAGTGCGTGCCTGCGGTGCAGGCGCAGCGTTCAGGGTTCCGCAGGTGCGATGTGTGTCGCTGCCGTGGTTAGCGCGCCCCGGTAAACAGTGTCTGGAACTCCGCAAAGTCAGCCAGGTCGACGTCGGCATCGCCGTCGAGATCCGCGGCGTCGCAGCCGGTCGGGAACGCGACCTCGGGTCCGTTCATGCACCCGGCGAAGATGTTGAAGTCGTCAAGGTCCACGTCGGCGTCGTGGTCGAGGTCGCCGCGCGGAAAGCCCTTGATCCCCAGACTGTGGTAGCTGCCCGCCGCGACCGTCACGAAGCCCATGTTCGGCTCCGGCACCTCGCATTGGTCGTCGGCGTTGAGACCCCAGGCCACGATCGAGCCATACTCCTGCCCCCAGGCGGTCCCGGGCGCAAGCAGGCCCGCAACCGCGCATCCGCACACCAGTGTAACGATTGCCCTTCTCATCGAACTCCCTCATTCGTGTTGGCCGCGTCGGCCGGTGAACACTCCATACGGAAGCTCCCAGCATTACCGCGCCAGTCGCGTCAGCTCACCGCCCGCGTACGCCGGCTGCCACACCCAGGCGCCATCGCGGCCGTTCTTGCGTCGTTGCAGTCGCTTGAGAAACATCGCATCCTTGCCGCAAGGCTGAGTTCCTTCTGCTTCAAGAATGCCACGAAATCAAGCGTTTGCCAAAAAGTAGGTCGTGACTACATCGCCTCTCAGCCACTCCAACCCCGATCCCACCCTCCGAGCCGCGATCGAAACCGCCAAAAAAGCGAAAACCGGTCAGAAGTGTTCAACTTGGGTTAGCTCTCGACGTAGCCGAGTATGCCACGGACGCCGAGGCCCGGGCATATTGGCAAGCGGTTTTCAACACGCTCACCGAATAGAATAAAGTTCGTCGCTTACACATCAGGCTTGGATCTTGTGGCGCGTTTCAGCACGGCCGCGTGCGATTTCTGCCCGTTGAGGCGGGCCTCGAGCGGGTGCGGCAGCCGTACGTGTCGGACGTGGGCGGTTTCCCGCGCCGCCGGCTGCGCGTCCAGCCAGGTCCAGTCGATGAAACCCTCCTCCGAAAACGGGTTGACGGTCAGGTAGGCGATGCCGAACGAGGTCAGGTTCTGGAAGAAGTGGCTGCCCTGGGAGGGCTCGACGACGAAATCCTGGAGCGTGGTCTCGACAATCACGCGGGCGGCGCAAATCTGGGCCCAGGTGACCGGGATTCCGAGGTAGCTGTGCGAGGAGCCCCAGCGCCCCGGGCCGATCAGGACGCAGGGCCGATTGGCCGAGAGCAAATGCTCGTTCAGCTTCCCGATCTCCTCGGCCATCGCGGGCGTGCGGGCCGGATCAAACCGGTCGGGCTTGACGTAAATTACGTCGGTCAGCCCGGCTAAGATCCCGTTACCCAGCGCGTGGGGGCTATAGCAGAGCAGCTCTTCGCGGGACAGGTCGTCCAACTCCACGGAATCCAGATCGGCACCCCGGCAGCAGGGCCGAATCTGCAAAACCGCGAACTCCTTGGGATCGGCCTCGAGATTAGCGGCGAACTCGATTTCGACCGGGCTGTTTAATCCGGCTCGTCCGATTTCCAGCAGCCGGCGGAGCAGCGGGGCGAGCGGGAAGACCTCCGACTTCAGGAGGTGGGCAAAACTTACCACCCGCACGCCGGGGCGCTGGATCCCATCGTAGAGGGCCTCGTTGTCGAGTGACCAGACCGAGCCCAACAGCGCCAGGGTGCCGTGCCGCTCTGCCAGCTCGAGCTCGAGCTGGACGACGCAGCGGTCATGTTCGATTTCGAACACGCGCTGCCGGTCACTCAGGTCAATTGCATAGAACGTCCGCTGCGATTGATTGATGAACTCCTCTCCGGCACCCATCTGCGGCAGGACCTGCGGGAGCTTGGGGCAGAAGCGCAATGCCTGGCCGCCGTCGACGACCGTTTTGCCGAGCCCCAGCGCCACGATCGCCACGCCGTCCTCCGGCTGCATGGGCTCGAAGGGGTAGTAATTGTAGGAGCGGGCCACGCCCGAGAAGTTCGGGTAATAGGCCTCCCCGTGTCGGGCTCCCACGATCGGCTGAAGTATCACCGCCATCTTCTCTTCCTCGATGCGGTGCGGGGTGGCGTCGAGGTATCGTCGGGCGGCGCTGTAGAAGCTGGACGCATACACCAGCTTGACGGCCTCGCGCGCCTGCGCCAGCCGCACCTTCTCGTCGGGATGGTTGTTCGCCAGCATGTGGGTTTCGTACACGCCGGCGAACGGATGATACTGCGAGTCCTCCAGCAGACTGGACGAGCGCACGGCGAGCGGCTCACGAACGATGTCCAGGAAAGCCCGCAGGTTATCGACCACATCCTCCGGCAGCTTGGCGGCCAAAAAAGTGCGGTTGATCCACTCGTCGTCGTGAGCACACAGGGCACTGAGCCGAATGCGGTTCGTGTCGAGGAACTCGTCGAATACGTCCGTGCCGATCACCACCGAGCGCGGGACGTGCACGTGGATGCCGGGGAACTCCCGGTCCAGATCAGCCCCGGCCAGGAGCGCGTCCACGAACGCCAACCCGCGCGCCTTGCCCCCCAGCGATCCGCTCCGAATCCGCGCGACGCCGAAGCCGGCGTCAAAGCGCTGACGCGAGAAGTCTTCCACCACCCCCCGCCGATTCTGCCGAATGGCGTCGCTGAGCACGCGAATCAGGTAGCGGCGCAACTCCTCCAGGTCGTTGAATTCGGATACCCGGCGGGGCCGGAGCTGGCGGGCCAGGGCGAACTCCGTGCGGGCCCGCAGCCAATTGGAGAAATGGTTGCGGCGAGCGTGATACTCGATCGATTCGAGCGGTACTTTGCGCAGGGCCTCACGCATCGAGTGCAAGTCCGCGGCCCGGCCCACCGCGCACATGTCCGGCATCCGAAAAACAAATTCCCCGAACCCGAAGTTGTCGAGCATGAAGTTACGCACGTCTTCGAGCAGCGTGGCGGAGCGCTTGTGCAGGAAGCGGGCCCCGATCTGCTCCGCCAAACGGCCGTTGCGCGCGTCGGACGATTGCAGCAAGGTGGGCACGTCCGGCAGGTCCAGCTTGACGTGGCTGATGAACGTGATGCCCGCCTTCAGGTCCTGCCGCCCGCCGCGCGAGAACGCAACATCCGAGATCACCCCGAAGAGTTGCTTGTGAAAGCGCTTATAGAGTTCCATGCCCTGCTCGTAGGTCTCGGCCACGAGCACCTTGGGCCGGGCCCTCATGCGGAGCAGCTTGTCCATGTGATTGAGACCGTCGGCCATCACCGCGCGGGTCTGCTTGACCAGTTCGCTATAGATGATCGGCAGCAACGACGAGCGGAAACGGACGGAGTCCTCGATCAGAATGATGACCCCCACGTCGCCGACGCGCGTATCGTGCTCGGCGTTGAGGCGGTCTTCGAGCACCTTGATGATCGCGAGGAAGACCTTGGTGTCGCCGTGCCAGACGTAGCTGCTGTCGACGTTGAGCTCTTTGCGCTGCTGTCGGCTGATGCGGGCCAGTTCCCACTCGTTGGCGACCAGGAGCACGACCGGCAGATCGGGGTTGAGTTCCCGCACGGCCTGCCCGAAATTCGCCACGTCCATGTCCCCCAGCCGCAGCAGCGTGATGACCAGATCGAAATGTTGCTGCCGAATCGTGGCCAGGGCTTCCTCCCCGGTCGAAACGCGGGTGATGTTGGGCGAATGAGTCAGGCCCAGGTCCTGATATTCGGTGAAGACCATCTCCGTGAGCAGCCCGTCCTCTTCCAGGATGAAGGAGTCGTACGGGCTCGAGACCAGCAGCACTTCTTGGATACGTCGCGGCATCAGGTTCGGGAAGCGGCCCAGACGCCAGTCATGGCCGCCCGAGCCTTCGTCCGGGGAGAACCTCAACTTCATGTCCTGCGTGAGAGGGATCGGCATATAGTAGACCTCGAGGGTGCCGTGCGTTCAGCAACCAGGAGTATACCCGCTCCGCACCCACCAAGTGTAGCGGCCGGGCCCCGTACCGTCCGCGGGGGGTGGGCGTCAGGAAAGTG
>JAGMDK010000276.1 GCA_023128695.1 Phycisphaerae bacterium | reverse complement strand
CCCACTATGTTGACGCTCACCCGGCCGCGGGGGTGCGTGACAAAATGGGCGGCGTGGAGTGAGGAGGTAGCGTCCGGCGATCCTTGGAGATTCCGTCGCGCCATGCTACCCTAACCAACTGGGAGAGATACAAACAACGTGGGTCCCAATTGAGATAATAACCATGAGCGCATCCGATCAAACGACTCGGCGCACGTTCTTGAAGACCGCCGCCGCCACGGGGGTTGCCCTGGCGGGCTTCGTGCCCGGCTGCACCACGCCCGGCCGGCGCGGCGGTGCCGCCCGCCTGGAACCGAGAAACATCTTCGCCCCCGCGCGCCAGAAGCTGAGAATCGCCTTCATCGGCACCGGCGGCATCGGCAAGTTTCACCTCGAGCACACACAAGAGCTGGGCGTGGCATGTCCCTCTGCTTCTGCGACGTGGACACGAGCCGGATGAAGCAAGCGGCCGAGCTGTACCCACAAGCGGCCCGCTACCAGGACTACCGCAAGCTGTTCGACCAGGAGCACAAGAACATCGACGCGGTCATGGTCGGCACGCCGGACCACCATCACTACCCGGCTACGATGATCGCGCTGCAACTCGGCAAGCACGTCTACACGCAGAAGCCGCTGACGCACACGCCGTGGGAGGCGCGGCAGCTCACCGAAGCCGCCCGCAAGTACAAGGTCGCCACGCAGATGGGCAACCAGGGGCACGCCGGCGAGGGTTGGCGGCGGGTGTACGGCTGGATTCACAGCGGCGCGCTGGGGCACATGACCGAAGTGCATACCTGGACCGACCGGCCGATCTGGCCGCAAGGCCTGAACCGCCCGGAGGAGGAGGACCCGGTGCCGGCACACCTGGATTGGGACGTCTGGCTCGGCCCGGCCCCGCCCCGCTGCGTCCGTACAAGGAAGAGACCTATCACCCGTTCAATTGGCGCGGCTGGTGGGATTTCGGGGCGGGGGCGCTCGGCGACATGGCCTGCCACACCATGGACGGTATGTTCTGGGCCCTCGATCCAGGCTATCCCACGGCGGTCGAACCCCGCGCGGCAACGCCGGTGACCAGCGCATCATTCGCGCAGTCGTCCATCATCAAATGGGAATTCCCCCGGCGTGGCCGGCGCCGGGCGTTCACGGCGTTCTGGTATGACGGCGGCCTGAGGCCCCCCTTCCCGCCCGAGCTCGAGTACGGCCGCCGGCTGCCCACGACGGGCACACTGTTCATCGGCACCAAGGCCTCGCTGCTGGTCTCAGGCGACTACGGCAACTCGCCCCGCATCTTCCCCGAGACGAAGCTGAAGGAGATCGGCAAGCCGCCGGAGTTGCTCGAACGCTCGCCCGGGCAGGTTGAGGAATGGGTCATGGCGGCCAAGGGCGAGCAGCCGATCGATTATCCGAAGTCGCGGTTTGCGTACGCCGGGCCGATGACGGAGACGATCCTGCTCGGGAACGTGGCCCTGCGTGTCGGTCGGCGTCTCGAATGGGACGGGGAAACGATGACGGTCACAAACGTACCCGAAGCGAATCAGTACATTACAAAAGAGTATCGGGCCGGCTGGAAAATCTGAGGCGAAGCCACAAAATTCAAAATGCGGCGGTCAGCTTTCAGCTTTCAGCAGTCAGCTTTCAGCGGTCAGCTTTCAGCGCTCACCCCTCAATCCTTACTCCTATTGGTTATTCGGATGTGCCGAACCGGTTCCAGCTTGGAGTCGGGTTCGGCGTCCAGCTTGGAATAGGGAGCTGCGGCCAGCCTGGAGTCGGCGGCGAGGTCAAGTTGGAGTCGGCGGCGAGGTCAACTTGAGCTCGGACCCGCCTCAACTTGACCGCGGCCTCGGCTAAAAGCTGACCGCTGATCGCTGACTGCTAAAAGCTGACCGCTGACTGCTGACCGCTGACCGCTGAAAGCTGACCGCTGATCGCTGACTGCTAAAAGCTGACCGCTGACTGCTGAAAGCTGACCGCTGATCGCTGACTGCTAAAAGCTGACCGCTGATCGCTGACTGCTAAAAGCTGACCGCTGACCGCTGAAAGCTGACCGCTGACCGCTGCTTGGCTGTTATCCCCCGATTGGCAGCGTCAACGTCGGTCCTCCGCTGACCTCGCGGCCGGCCTGGAGCGCGAACAACTGGCCCAGCAGGCCGAACGTGGACTTGGAGGTCAGGTCGGCGTCGTCGATATGGAACCAGTGACCCCGATACCGAACCGCGACCGCCGCGCCTCGGGGCGGGCAGGGTGACGCATGGATGCGCAGCAGGTCGCCGGTGACGTGGGCCCAGTCGAATGGCCGGCCCTCCTCATCGACGGTCGTCGTGACCAGGCCCAACTCGCGATGCCGCGCGGGCACTTCGACCGCCTGGGAAAGATAAAAGAGCGTGCCCATCAGTGAACGTGTAGCGATGTCGATGGATTTACGCCGGCCCGCGACGGTTATCTGGGCGTCGAGCCCCGGTTGCACCGCGTACTTGTCGAGCCCCGGTTCCAATCCCAGCAACTCGATGAGTTCATCCAGAGCGGGGGCTGGCGTGGCCATGGGCCGGACCCGCCACGTCAGCGACTTGGAGGGCCCCGTCAGCACGACCTTGCCGTCCGACGCCGACCGGAAGCGATACCCAGCGGCGGCGGCGGCGAGCATGTCCGCCGATGTTACGGCGGCGGCCGCGATCGGCTCCGAGAGTTCGGTCACACCCGCCTCGTAGCCGACATGGAAAATGCCGGCTAGTTGAAGTTCTCGCAGCAGGGCGGCGGCCCGGGCGAAACGCTCGAAGTCGGGGGCTTCCGCGGGTGTCGGCCCCGAGGCCCGGCTGGCGTTGTCCAATCCGTTCATGCCCTGCACGGTCAGCCGCAGCACGCGGTCAACGCTCCAGCCCGAGTGGGCCAGCAGCAGGATCGTGTCGATTTTCACCGGTTCCAGCAGCCGGCTGACAAACTCGTCGCCCTGGAGTGGCGTAAAGGTGATGGTGGGTTTCTCCTCGTAGCCGAATTGGGCTCCGAGCCCCAGCTCATCGGGATTGATCGCCTCATAGGGGATGTTTTCGTTGATCGTGCCGTCGATGCTCGCGGACTGGCGGAATGAAAACTGGGCCGCGACGCTGCCGATCTCGAGAAACAGCGGCGACTCGCGATACTGGAGCCGCACGAGGTTGAGCAGCAGTTGCTCGTTTGTGGTCCGCTGGATGACCTCGTTGTACGGCTGACGGCTGTTCCGCAAGGCCGCCGGGCCCAGGGCACAGCCGGACAAAGCTAGCGCTGCCACGGGCGGGATCAAGGCTGCTAGTGCTCTGCCAACGCTTAACCTGCGGGTTCGAACGAGCGGGAGGGCGAGGCTCCTGCCGAGCCGTGCGTTCGATTTCCCTCGGGGGTACGGCTCGGCAGGAGCCTCGCCCTCCCAGGCCAACCCGCACGTTTGGCGTTGGCGGGGCACTAGGTTGCGTCGGTAGCGAAACATGCAATGCCTCCTGAGCGGTGGAGAACCGGAGCTATTGCCGGTACGCCCGGCCGGACTCGTACAATCGCAAGCGGGCGGCAATATGCTGCCGGACCTGGGGCTCTCCTGCCCGATTGGCCAGCCGCAAAGCTTGACGCGCGGTTTCCACGGCTTGGGCAAAATTGCCCGTTTCGGCGTAAGCGGCAGCCAGGAGGTCGAGGTTCCGGGGATCGTTCGGGTCAACTTCACAGCAGAGCTTGGCCAAGCGGACGGCCTCCGCGCCATCGCGCAGCTCCGCCTCCCTAGCACTGGCCAGCAGCCAGCCTAATTCGTACCTCAGCTTCCGGTCGTTTGGCAGAACCTCCAAAGCCCTCCGCAGGGCGCTGACCGCTTCTCGGCGGCGGCCGACATTCCGCAAAGCGACCCAGTAAGCGCGCTGGGCGGCCGCATACTTCGGATCATATTGCAGGGCCTGCTCGAGCAAGTCCACCGCCTCCTCCGTACGACCCAGGGCCGGCAGAAGATTGGCCAGGTTCGTCAAGGCGTTCGCCGAACGCGGGTTGAGCTTCACATAACGGCGACAATTCTCATAAGCCCGCTGGAAGTCTCGCTGTTGGATGTAAACCAGTCCCAGCCGGTTATACGCCTGCCCACAGGTGGGAGACACTTCCACCGCCTTCTGATAACACTCGACCGCCTCCGCGGTTCTGCCCTGGCCCCGGAGGGCGTCTCCCAGACCGCACCACCACGAGGCACTGCGGGACGCGGTTCGCAGACTGGCTTCGAACTCGCGCTGGGCGTCGGAATAGCGGCCCAATTGCAGATACGCATCACCCAAAACGCCGCGCAGCTCATCCGACTCGGGGCTTTGTTGGACCAAAGGTTCCAGCAGCGCCACGGCCTCGGCGTACTTGCGCTGGAGCGTCAGATGCTTGACTTGCCGGTAAGCGCTGTAGACGTGGATCATCTCCTTCGGATCGCGGCGGGGCACGTCCGGGTCGTCTTCCTCCGCGGCGGTGACGCTGCCAACGTAGCCTAGTGATTCCAGGTTGGCGACCGCCTCGGCACTCAGGTCAACCGCGCCGGCCTTCCGCGGCGTCATCTCAAACACGACCTCCGCGAGCTCGGCCCTCAATTCGCGGGCCACCTCGGGTTGCTGTCCGATGACATTGTATAACTCCTCCGGGTCAGCCGCCCGGTCGTACAGCTCGGGGATTGGAGCCTCAATGTATTTCCACTGCTCGGTGATGAGGCAACGGAGCGGGGCCCAGCCGAAGCGAATCCGGGGGTATTGGGTTTCGCCATAAGCGGGCAGGAAGAACGCCTCTCCCGTGCGGCAGGCTCCGGCCAGACTTTCACCTTCGAGCTCGGCCGGCAGGGCCCAACCCAGCAGTTCCAAAACCGTCGGCATCACGTCAATCAGTCGGGCTCCGGCGGCGATCCGCTGACCCACCGGGATGCGCGACGGGAAGGAGAAGAACATCGGCACGTGCAGCGTGGTATCGTAGATAAACAGCCCGTGTTGCGGTTCGTCGTGCTCGCCGAACGCTTCCCCGTGGTCGCCGACGACCACGATCAACGTACGCTCCCGGAGCTGTTTGGCATCAAGCCAGTCCACAAGCCGGCGGACCTGCGTGTCCATGAAAGCGATCTCACCGTCGTAGGGGTCGGCGAAGCGCTCGCGGTAACCCTGCGGCGGGTCATACGGGTAGTGCGGATCAAAAAAATGCACCCAGGCGAAGAAGGCCCGATCCGGCTGCTCGTCAAGCCAGGCCAGGGCCCGGTTGCACACGTCGTCGGCCCGGCGTTCGCGGACATCCTTCGACGAGTCGCGGCCGCCGCCGATCTGGTCGTCGTAGTGGTCGAATCCGCGCGCGAGCCCGAAGCTGGAATCAAGCACCCAGGCCGCGATGAACGCCCCGGTACGGTAGCCCCGTTTTTTGAACTCCTCCGCCAGGGTGGGCAGGTCCTGGCCCAGTACGCCGCCGGCGTTCACGCGGATACCGTTGGAGATGGGGTAGGTCCCTGAAAGCAGCGACGCATGGGAGGGCAAGGTCAGCGGGACCTGCACGAAGGCCTGCTCGAACAGAACGCCGGACGCGGCCAGCGCGTCAAGTGCGGGTGTTTCAGCTTCCTTGTAGCCGTAGCAGCCCAGATGGTCCGCCCGCGTGGTGTCGAGCGTGATCAGCAGCACGGAAGGGGCCTTCGCCGCGGGTTGTGAGCCGTTACCGCTCTCTTGCCGTTCGCACCCCGACAGCCCGAGCGCAACAACCAGCAATGCGCTGCTCCACGCGTATCGAGTGATTATCATCGCGACTCCCCAGCCAAGTCTACCCCGCCACATTGTAGTAGAGCGTCTGACATAACTGGTGCTCTGTCAAGCGTCAATTGACAGGTAGGGGTAGGCGAACGGGAGGGCGAGCGAGCGGGAGGGCGAGAGCGGGAGGGCGGGAGCGGGAGGGCGAGGCTCCTGCCGAGCCAGGGGCGCCACGGCTCAGCAGGAGCTTCGCCCTCCCTTTCGAGCCAGGGGCGCCACGGCTCAGCAGGAGCTTCGCCCTCCCTTTCGCGACGCTAAACGCGTCCTCTTCGACGCCGATGACGGGGGGCCTTCACGAAACCCCAACGGCCGCCGATGTCGTTGCCCCAACTTTGTTCAGCGCCTGATCCAGATCTGCGATGGTGTCGTCGGCGTGTTCGCCGCCGACGCAGAGGCGGACCATGTTGGGCGGGATGTTGGCCAGTTCGCGGCCCTCCTCGCCCTGCTGCTGGTGCGTCGAGATGGCCGGGATCGTCGCCACGCTCTTGATGCGGCCCAGATCGGTCGCCCGCCAGATCCGTTGCAAACCGTCGAAGAACTTGCGGGTCCCCTCGGCTCCGCCCTTGACGCAGAAGGACATCAGGTGGCCGTAGCGGTTGACCGGCCGGCCGTATAGCTCGTCGTACTCCGCGTCGACCAGCCACATGTACTTGCTGGCCAGTTCGTGCAGTGGGTGGTCGGGCAACCCGAGATACTGCACGCTCTCGATCTGCGGGTGCCCCTGGAGAAACTCGGCCACCTTCATCGTGTTGCGGCTCATCAGGTCCATCTTGCTGCGCAGGGTCCGCATGTCGTTGAGCGTCATGATCGCCTGCATCGGATGCAGGTTGGGGCCGGTATCCCGATTCGGCAAATACTTCACGTAAGCGGCGAAGTCCGCCTTCATGTCGTCGTTATCAATGTTGGACACCAGGTTCTTGCGGGCGATCAACCCGCCGGCCACGCCGAAGCCGCTGGTCGTCAGGCTCTTGGTGGCGGATTGGATTACGATGTCGGCCCCGTGACAGATCGGCCGCAATAGGGCCGGCGAGGCCACCGTCGTGTCGCAAATCAGCGGCAGACCGTGGCTGTGGGCCAGGTCGGCCACCTCTTTGATGTCGAAGAAGCCTTGGGCCGGGTTGCTGGGCAGCTCGCCGTAGAGAAAACGCGTGTTCTCGTCGATCTTGGAGGCCCACTCGTCTATGTTGGTCGGGTCCTGGATCCAGCGGCAATCGATGTCGCGCTCCTGCATCAAGCGGATGCTGAACTGCTGAAAGGTGCCGCCATAGCACTGCGCGGTCGCCAGGAAGTTCCGCGGCTCGTGCTTGTTGTGGGTGCGGTGGACCAGGAAGGGCTGGACGGAAGTCATGATCGCGGCCATGCCGGAGGAGGTCGAGCAGCAACCGGTCTCGCCGTCGAAGCCGTACGCTTCGAGCAGGGCCAGGGTCCACTCGTAGTAGTACGTGGACGGGTTGGCGATCCGCGAGTAGCACCAGGTCGGGATCAGGTAAGCCAGGGCGGCGGCCATCTCGTCCGAGTCGCGGTAGGCCTGCGAGGCACTCATGAAGATGGGCTCGATGATCGCGCCCTGATAATCCTCGATCGCCTCCTCGACGGAATAGAGCCCGTGGACCGCGATGGTGTCGAACTTCCACTTCTTGACCACCTCGCGGATGTACTTGGCCCGCTTGGCGAGGTAAGCGTTGTTCTTGTCGATATAGCGTTGCATTCCCGGTGTGATGTGAACTTCTTCGCCGCCGAACATTGCGGTTCTCCTGATAACGAAGCCAGATATTGCAGTAAACCTTCAGCATACACAATAATGGGTAACATGTGCAATGGGGCGGCGTTATGAGCATTGGAGAAACCGTTTCCAAGCTGAGATCGGTTCCCGCGCCTGGCTTGATGTTGGCGCCCGCACTCAAGCAAGAGGTCGCTGGGCCGAGATTCCCATCTCGGCCCTGAAGAGGCAGGATTCTTATCCTGCCCCGATCGCGGGAAAGGACTCCCGCCAGCGTGGGTGGTTTAGTTTCATGAATGCACGCTGTTCCGGGAACTCAGACTTCGAGGGGCCGAACTGTGGTAAGCGATTCGTCACTAATTGAGAAGCGGGCTGCGATTCTCGACATCGCCGCCCGGCACGGGGCACGGAACGTCCGTATCTTCGGCTCCGTCGCTCGCGGCGACGCCCGCCCGGACAGTGATATCGCTCTGCTCGTTGATCTGGAGCCGGGTCGAACTCTGCTCGACCATGTCGGCTTGTGGCAGGACCTCGAGGAGCTTCTGGGCCGGCGGGTTGACGTAGTCGTCGACGGCGGGCTCAGCCCACATCTTGAAAAACGCATTCTCGCGGAGGCCACACCACTGTGAAGGACGACCGCGTCTATCTGTTGCACATCCGCGACTTCGAGATCGTCGGCGAGGCGGCCAAGAACCTCTCGCAGGTCCACAAAGACGCGCATCCGGGCATTCCATGGAAACGAATCGCGCCCAGGTGTGCCACTGCTGTGTCAGCAGTGCTCGGACGAGAAGGTTCCCTCAGGAATGCACTGCTCACAGAGCACTGGCACAACTGACAGTGCCACCCGCCGTTCCTTGAGTACGTTCCACGCTACGTGGTGCTTTGGACTATTTCCGCTTGTGATATCTGGGCCGTGCTCTACTACCGCTCGCTCAGCAAGTAAGATATCCCGTGCCAGGGGTAGCAACTGCTCCAATCCCGGCTGTATTTGCCAGGGGAACCGCTGAGATACATTCATCGCATCAATGTTCCTGAACTTCCGCTTCGTCGGCATGTGCACCATCCTTTCCGGGCCGCCGCCCGCGCGTCACGGGCAAGTCATGTTCATCATCGCGACCAGCGGGTCGATATCGCGCCAATTGACAGTGCCGTCACCGTTCGCGTCGTTGTTCGCGAATGCACAAGCTGGCGATTCGGGAGAGAACATGGCTTCCCATGCAACCGTGTTGTCGTTCATAGCCGCGACGAAGTAGTCAATGTCATGCCAAGATATCAAACCATCGCAGTTACTATCCCCGTGACAGATTGGCACGGCTACCTGATACTCGTACGCGCCCATATCCACGATAGGTGACTCACCGTACCCAGTGTCCGGCGTTGCGGGATCGTCCACTAAGCGTGGGTTACCATCGAGGTCCACGACTTCGGTCACGCTATAGTTATCCCCCGCATCGATGCAGGGTGAACCACTAGACAGTCGGAATTCATCAGCCGTCGGATTAGAAAACAACGGATCGGCGTCGATGTTACCAAGTCCCCAATACAGGGCCGCCGAATCGTCCACATAGCTGCCCGCAATACCGCCGCACACATCTGAGCATACGACCCTGAGTTCAGTAGGGCCAAGCACAGCCAACTCGTTGCCGAGTCCAGCCGAATTGCCCCAGAAAACGCAGTTCCTTGAGGAACAGAATGCGGGATTGCTCGATGAGACACATAGCCCACCACCAAAGACCAGGGCAAAGTTAGTGCTGGTAGTGCAGTTCGCCATCATGCATTCCGCAGCGACGTATGCGCCACCACCGTCGTTGGCCGCAATATTACCGGTCAGCAGGCAGTTAGTGATTGATGGACTACCCTCGGAACAGAGGATTCCACCCCCTATACCCGCCGTTGGGTGTGTCCCGCCGGCAAGGTTTGAAGTTATGACGCAATTGGATAGCACCGCATTGCCTGCACACAATGCTCCACCGCCGGACTCGGCTGAGTTCGCGATAATCGTACAATCGGACACTCTCGCGTCACTAAAGCAATAGACGCCACCTCCTATATCAGCAGAGTTTCCTGTAATCATGCATTCTTCGATCAGCGCGTCGCCCCCACAGATAATGCCACCTCCACTTTCACTGGTCGAGTTATTGCATATTTGGCAGTCTGAAATTGTTATATTGCTGGTATTGTCCCCAACTGAGACGCCTGGACCTCTGTTATTCATGATATTGCAGTTCACAACGCTAATACTGCTGCTATAGGTCAGGGAGATACCGATAGACGCATTGTCTATAATGGTGCAGTCGGATATCAGGCCACTATCAACAGAGTGGTATAATATTCCTTCCCCATCGTTACTGCTCACTGTGCAATTTGAAAGAGTGATATTGCCTGTACATGAGATACCGTAGTCGTTGTTACTGCTGATAATGCAGTCATACAGTGTTGTAGTTCCACTGCATCTTACACCACCGTTTCCGTTACCCGATATAGTGCAGTTGGTTAAAGTGCCCGAGCACAAGATGCCGCCAGCATAATCTGCCACATTCTCACTGAACGTGCAGTTGGTAACCGTCGAGCTCCCTACGTAGTTGTACATCCCGCCACCGCCGCTAGCAGCCGAGTTTCCGCTGAAGGTGCAGTTTGTCAGCGTCGGGCTGCCGCCGTCGTTGTACATCCCGCCGCCGAACTCGTAGCCCTGTTGAAAGTCGCCATCTGCGTTTCCGGCTGTGATAGTGAAGCCGTCAATAATGGCCGTTCCATCTGTGCCGCTGTCGTTGACAATGTGATAGCTGTTCTCGTCGTTGTTGACGAAATCGGGCTCGTCATTGCCGAGCAGGTCGCCGCTGAGGATGGTTTCGCAGTTGGCGATGTCGCGCAGGTCGGGATTGGGCGCCCCGTACCCGGCGTAGCCCCCGCGCACGGCGACGCCGTTGATGAGCTGGAAGGCTTCATTGCGCGCGCCAAGGGTCACATATCCGTGTTCGCTGAGGTCGGGCTTGTACGTCTTGGTTGCCCCGCCCGCGCCGAGACCGCCGCCGACGCGGATTTCGTCACCGGCAACCGCAGTATGCAGCGCGTCTTGCAAGTATTTGAAGGCTGAGTCCCAGCTTGTCCCGTCGCCGCCGAGTGGAGCATCCGCATCGACGTATATCGTCCCCGCACTACCAATCGGCGTCAGCAAACCCGCCAGAGCCACACAGCTTGCCAATCCTAGTTTCATTGCCGTCCCCTTTCTCGTGATAATGTGCCTGTTTGGTCGCACTAAATAAACTTCCCGCTGAACCGTGCCAACATGGCTACGCGGAGCGCTCCAGTTCAACAGCACGCTGCCCCATACACCGCCAGTATATCAGAATCCGCCCGCGATATGAAGCCCGAGCCCCCGCCACGTGTGGCGGGAACCGGCGTTTACCCCCCCTCTATCAAAACCTAGGGCCGCGCGCGTGCGGTTGGAGTGTACGCCTTGCAAGCCAGCGACCATGGAGGATTTCAGCCCCCTACTCCCCTCCGACCGATTTCCCGTACAGCTTGCCTCGCGAGAGAGAGACACATTTTCCTCGTTCGGTCTACCTTGAGCCCCAAAATCGCACGACTCCGGGCTCGCCGTATGTGGGAAACTACCCCGGCGATGACGGCGGCAAGACCGCCCACTACATGCTCCGCTGGGTCGCCACGACCGGCGATACGCCCCCGCCTGGAAGCTGCTCGGGTTCAGGGCGAAGGTCAAGAAGTCAGCCAAGCAGGACCATCTGGAGCCCGACTATGTGCTCAACAGCTCCGACGGCAAGCCCGTCACGGTCGCTTTCGTTTATCGCTGGGAACGCTGGCTCGATGGTCCTGACCTGAACGACCCTGATTACGCCCGAAGAGAATCCTGGTGCGGCGGTGGTCACAGCCCTGTCACGCAGCGATGCCCGCTGACCGACGCCGATATTCCGGGGCTGGACGACGGGCTGGCGATAATGCTCTAAGGACGCTATACTTAAGCTCACCTTCACGCGACGAATGGTTAGAATCGATCCGCAGGAAGCGGCCGTGAATGTAAGCGTAATTCCAGCAGGAGGTTAAACGTTTGTCGATGGCCAGCTCACCGCCATCACCGTTACCGGATTACGACCTTCCCCCCGTGATCGAGGTCGTTTGTGGCTTGCAGTTTGAAGCGCTTCTGGGATTTCAAGCCACGGTGTTTGGCTTGCTGTGGCAGCGGTTCAGGGCCAAGTACCCGACGTGCGAGCAGGAACCGCCGCTGGTTCAAGTGATCGAGCGCTTTGGCGAACCAGTTGCGGAGGGACCCCGCGTCGAGGTTTCCAGCGTGCCGCCGTTGCCGCGCATGTTCTTCGTGAATCAGAGCCCGTGCTGGTTGTTGCAGGTGCAAGCCGACCGTTTGCTGCACAACTGGCGCAAGCTGCTGGAAGCGGACGTGTATCCGCACTTCCCGGAGGTTTATGAGAGATTCTGGTCGGCGTGGGAGCGCTTTGTCGACTTTTGTCAGGAGGAGAAGATCGGGCCACCGCAGGTCAACCAACTAGAGGTCACCTACATCAACCACATCGTTCAAGGTGAAGGCTGGGAGGAGCTTGAAACGATCAGCCGAGTTTTCCCGGACATCGGATGGCGAGTGCAACGCTCGTTTCTCCCGTCGCCTGAGTCGGTGGCGTGGAAGGCGAGCTTTGCCATGCCCGACGCTGTCGGTCGGCTTCACGCCTCGGTGCGTCATCCGTCAGGCGACGCGATATGCAACCCGTCCTGTTGTGCGAACTAACGGCTCGCGGTGTTCCGAGCAGCTTGGACGATGACGCGATTCGAGATTGGTTCCACCTCGGTCGAGAGTGGATCGTGCGGGGCTTCGCTGACCTGACCCACGAACGAGTCCAGGAGGAAATCTGGAAAAGGAAGAAGGTGTGACGTTCCAACAGCGGGCAACGACCATCGAGCAGAGCTACGCCGATGACTTTAGCCAAAGCGAGGAATCGCTCTCAACAACTTCGCCGCAGGGGTTCATTTTCGTAACGGGGCAGGTCGTGGCAAAACGCCAACCGGCGCCTCCAGTCCAGGTTTCGCCAGCGTCGTTGCTTCGTGCTTATCATACAGGTTCGGCGTCGGCGCTCATCGAGGGCGGCGCTGCTTTGGGCACGATCACGGAAGAGTTCCTCCCGCATCTCGAACCTCGGACTGGTGGATTGCAGCGACGGCGCGGCATCCCGTCTCGGCGCGAGAGACACGCGGCGGTGATTGCGCTGCTGGACGAATGGCTTGCAGATGAATCGGGCTACGACGAGAAAACTTGGCCTGGCTTGAAGGCACAAATCGAGGAATCGCGTACGTCAACGAGGAGTCAGTTCGGTGACTAAACGAATCGCGCTCGATACTGGCCCGCTTGGGATGATCGCTCATCCCAAAGCGAACAGGGCTACTGCGGAGTGGTTTCGCTCCATGCTCGAATCGGATTGCGAGGTGATCGTACCTGAGATTGCTGATTATGAAGTCCGTCGAAATCTGATTCTCGAAAAACTGACGGAGAACGTCAAACGACTCGACCAGTTGAAGCGGTTGCCGACCTATCTGCCGATTGATACTGCTGCGATGGTCAAAGCCGCCAACCTCTGGGCTGAGGCGAGGCGGCGACACAAGCCAACTGCTAACAAACATGCCTTGGACGGGGACGCGATCCTGGCGGCGCAGGCGAGGCTCGCGGGCGCGGTCGTCGCCACGGACAACGTAGGTCATCTTGACCAGTTTGTGAAGACTCGAAAGTGGTGCGACATGGGGTTTCGCAAGAATCGCGCGAGCTAGCATCCCACTGGCGCGAGTGATTCCCTTCGTCATCGACAACAAGCAGCACAGGCTGAGCGACGTGCTCTACTCGGCAGGGCGCAGCGAGCATGATGACAAGGCACTTCTGGAAGTGGTGGAATCGTTGGCGGCAGATTTCGCCAAGGACCGCAACGACGAAGCCGCGCATTTGCCTCGTTGAGTCGTGATGAACTCGAACCGATCTGCTTCGAGTACGTCTCGTCCTGATGACGACCGCTAGCCGAGTAGGGCCTGCATACGCCCTATTACACGTTCTCGTTATCCGATTCAGGTTCCGCGTATCAGTGTGTCGCCAAGATCGTTTCCCCACAGCCATGATGATGAAAGAGGGGGGGCCGTAGTTATATACATACTACGCCCCATGACCGGATACCGGAACCTGGGGGTGGGGGTGCGTGTGAACCAGAACCGGAACGCTCGCGAAAGCCGGCCTAAACGCGCTGCAAACCACGTTGTTGACACACGCCAGACATTGTGAGTGCTTCATCTATAGACTTCGAGTCAACACTACAGCGCGCCGCGTGCAAAGCAAGCGCAAACACCACAGATACCGGCACAGAACCGGAAACACCACAAAAGTTGAATTTCGTTGTGGATTTCGTTTGACTTCTGGTGTTTCTGTGGAACACTTGGACTTGTGTGGTTGAATTCGTGAAACGGGGGCAAACAAAGCAGAGCCCGCTGCCGTCTTTTTGGCGAACGATCGGCAACGGGCTCCGAGGATCAAACAGATGAAATTCTACGGCAGGTCTGAGCAACTGGCAACACGAATCCTGGATCTATTTCAATCGGGTAGCGTGCCGAAAGCGCCAGCGCCGATCTTCGTGCATCGGGCGGATTCTGTCCCGTGCCGGCAATGGTCTTGGGCGAATCAGC
>JAGMDK010000275.1 GCA_023128695.1 Phycisphaerae bacterium | reverse complement strand
CCGGCACGGGGGCCGGCCGCTACAGGACTGATGCGGCAGATAGCGACGCGACTATGCGACCGTAATCTCCTCCGCCAAGTACACATCCTGGATGGCGTTGAGCAGTTGGACGCCTTCGGCCATTGGGCGTTGGAAGGCCTTGCGGCCGGAGATCAGGCCCATGCCGCCGGCGCGTTTGTTGATTACGGCCGTCTCGACCGCCTGTTGGAAGTCGTTCGCGCCCGAGGCGCCGCCGGAGTTGATCAGGCCGATCTTGCCCATGTAGCAGCCGGCGACCTGGTAGCGGGTCAGATCGATGGGATGCTCGCTGGTGAGCTTGTCGTACACCAGCTTGTGCGTCTTGCCGAAGTTGAGCGCAGTGAAGCCGGCGTTGGTCTCGGCTTGCTTCTGCTTGATGAGGTCGGCTTCCAACGTCACGCCGAGGTGGTTGGCCTGATTGGTCAAGTCGGCGGCCAGGTGGTAATCGGTGCCGTCCTTCTTGAAAGCGTTGTTGCGCAGGTAGCACCACAGGACGGTGAACATGCCCAACTCGTGGGCGGCCTGGAAAGCCTCGGAGACCTCCTCGATCTGGCGGTTCGACTCCGGGGCGCCAAAATAAATCGTGGCCCCGACGGCCGCCGCGCCCATGTCCCAAGCCTGCTCGGCGGTGGCGAACATGTGCTGGTCATGCTTGTTGGGGTAGGTCAGTAGCTCGTTGTGATTGAGCTTGACGATGAAGGGGATCTTGTGGGCATACTTGCGCGAGACGAGCCCGAGGACGCCGAGCGTGCTCGCGACGCCGTTGCAGCCGCCCTCGATCGCCAGCTTGACGATGTTCTCGGGATCGAAGTAGGCGGGGTTGGGGGCGAAGGAAGCCCCGGCGGAGTGCTCGATGCCCTGATCCACCGGCAGCATCGAGAGGTAGCCCGTGCCGGCCAGACGGCCGTGTTGGTACAGCCAGGCCAGCCGACTGAGCACGCGATTGGGCCGATCGGACGCCGCGAAGACGCGGTCGACGAAATCGGGCCCGGGCAGGGTGAGGCTGTCCTGGGGAATCGTGGTGCATTTGTGATCCAACAGCGCTTTCCCCTTGTCGCCCAGGTGTTTCAAAACGTTTTCCATCATGACATTTCCTCCTGACGCTCATGAATGGCGTCGCAGACCAGCCGCTGACCGAATACAATCCTGACCGCTGGGACGAGATTCCTATCTCATCCCGACTCGCGCCGACAACAGTATATCACGATCCGCGCCGACCGCGGTAGTGTAACCCTTATTTGGGGTATTTGATTTCTCGGCTCACGATGCGTTCTTGTCCTGGGTACGTTTCCAGGGTCTCGACAGATGCGTTTATCGCTTTGGGGACTACCGGCAGAGGGGCTGGAGAGGGTCGGCTGGCAGCCCACGACCGCAAGCCGGAGCCCTCTGCCGGATAGCCATCGTCGCGGCGCTCGGGTCGCTCGCCCGCGTTGCCCGGTATGGCGACCTGGACCGACAAGTTGCGGATCGTGCTGACGTTTCTGCGGAGCTACCGCTGGAGCGAACGCGATTTCCGCGTAACGCCGCTGAAATTCATCCACGCGCTGCGTGGCAAGACCAACAAGTCGGTCGGCCGCGGGGCGGCGGGCGAGACGACCTACCGCACCCTGATGGCGGCCGGCATGCACTTCATGGACCGCTACAACTTCGACACCGAGCGTATCAAACGCTGCGTAATCCTCTACAGCACACCCGACGGCATCTACCCCTTCTGCACCATCAACGGCGGGCCAACGTATCGGCCATATATCGAGAGAATGCTGGCGAAGATGGTGAAGTGATCTATTGGAGACAGCGGGGTTGTCTGATATGCTCACATAGTGCGGTTCCAGGCGTTAAGATTGTCGCACAAACCGAAGCGAGATTCAGCCGAGCTTGACTAGATGGCAACACAGACGGACAGCGCACAGGCCTTACTCGACGCGGTTTACTCCGATCTAGACTTTACCGCGGGGGCTCTGTTTCTCGCGACCAACAAGCCGACAAGCTTAGGGGCCGACGATTGGATTACGAAGGGGGGATGGCTTTCACTTGCTCGGAAAGTTGGGGCGGAGCGGATCTTCTTTGTCGAGGACAACCCGGTCATCGTGTTCGTCAAGGACGAGCCAGGGAAAGCAAATCTGCGTCACCTCTTCAATCGTGCCTGGTGCATGGCCCGCCCACCGCTCTTATTCGTCGCGCAGCCCGGAACACTGTCGGTTTTCGATCTCACGCAGCCACCAGCCGGGGAAGATGATGATCTATTTGCGCCCGATCGCCTTCTGGTAGACGCAAGCCAAGCCGCCGAAGTCCAGGCCAAACTCAAGGATTACCATCGCGCTCAAATCGAGTCGGGGAGGTTGTTCGAAGAGCACAGGTTCGGCTTTGAAAACCGAGCAGATCACGCCCTGATTCGAGACCTTGCCGCCGTGCGCGAGAAGCTCATCAACACTGGGTTGTCGGTGCCGCATGCACACGCGCTCATTGGTCGATCGATCTTCATCCGGTATTTGGAGGATCGTCGAATCCTGACGGAGGACTACTTCCGGAGAATCGCTCGCAGGAACACAGAATGGCGTGGGATACTCGACAATGCACCGGTGCACGACGGCACGAATGATGATCGACGCCTCTACTACGCCGCGGTCCTGTCGGACAAGGCATTCACGCATGCTTTGTTCTCGCGGCTCGCCAAGGAGTTTAACGGCGATCTCTTCCCATTCGACGAGCGTGAGCAGAAGGCGTTTACAGCCCCACGGCTCAAACTGATGCAGAGGTTCTTGCTCGGGAAGATCAAGGGGCCAACGCTGTTCACGTTCGCTTACGACTTCGACATCATCCCCATCGAACTAATCAGCAGCATGTACGAGGAGTTCCTCCGCACCGAGAAAGGGAAGCCGAACACGCACGGGAGCTTCTACACACCGGGAGCGCTGGTTGAGTTCGTGTTGTCGCAGACGCTCGAAGATAGAGTCCTCAACGACCGTCCGCGAATCGTGGACCCTGCATGTGGTTCGGCAATTTTCTTGGTCGAGGCCTTCCGCCGCCTCGTTCGCCACCGCGTGTGCGAGCGTGGGCAACGGTTGCGACCCGACGAAGTACGGAAGATTCTCCGGGATCAGATTGCCGGCATTGATGTGCAGCCGGAGGCGATCCGCGTGGCTGCGTTCAGCCTTTATCTTGCTCTGTTGCATTATCTGGAACCGCCGGACATTCTCGGGCACCAATTGCCGAATCTCATCTATTCCGCGAACCGCAGGAAGACCGATCCGAACCAGCATTTCGACATCCTGCTCGCGGCCAACGCTTTCGAGGTCGAGGCCAAGGTGCGGGAACCCATACGGCGGCGATTCACTAGTGGCTCCGCCGACGTAATGGTCGGAAACCCGCCGTGGGGTTTTCCGAAGAAGCCGAAGAAGAAAGACGACGAAGCTCGGGAAGCCGCCACCGCCGAAGCTTGGGAAGCCGCCACAGTAGCTATGAACTGGTGCCAAAACCGTGGAAACGCGGTCGGCGACAAAGAGTTGTCGCAGGCATTCATTCATCGTACGCACGATTTTCTACGAGAAGGCGGCCGTGCAGGCCTTCTCGTCTCCACCGGGGTGTTTTTCAAGCGGCAGGCTAATAGCGGAAAGTTCCGCGAACAGTGGCTTGCGAAGTCGGCACTCGATCAAGTCGTCAACTTCGCTGCTGTACGGGATGTCTTCTTTGCGAGCGCGATCGCCCCCTTTGCGTCGGTCGTTTTTGAAAAACGAGCACCCAAGAGCAGGTCACATCGGTTTCGTTATTACTCCGCGAAGAAGTCCGCCGTTGTCAACGAATTGCAGGTCGTCCGGCTGAGCAAACCCGACCTACATATCGTTCGGCAATCGGATTTTGTTGCAGATGACGAACTGTGGAAGGTTTACTGGTGGGGAGGACATCGAGATCAGGCGTTGGTTCAAGCCCTGCGCGCCGAAGAAACCATTCAGGACCTCCTTGAGTCGCGTCAGGAACGCGAGGTGTGTCTTGGTCGAGGCTTCGAAGGATCACCCCCGGACAGTGATTCTGGATGGCTCCAACAGTACAAGGAACTGCCGACCAACCTTATTGAGAGATATGGAGCATTGGACCTCTCCTGTCTCGTCAAGGTTCCCTCGAAGGTGTATCGCATGGGCAATCGCGCTATCTACGACGGGCCTCGCCTGCTCATCCGTCGGGGGTTATCCCAGACGGGCAATGACAATGGACGAATCGTTGCAAGGTTAGAGTACGACCGCTTTTGCTTTCGGCATTCCATGTATGGAATGCGCCTAGATCCGGTGCTTGAGAGCGTTGCCTCCGTGTTGCTGGGAATCCTCTGGTCCTCCCTTCCACGCTACTTCCTCTGGTTAACAACTGGCTCCTGGGGTATGTGGCACCACGAGATACATATGGAGGGAATACAGAGAATACCAATTCGACTACCAAGCAATCACGTGCTGCGAGAGCGCATCGTCCGAATCGTGGAGAGATTACGTGCTGCAGGCTCCCCGCCCGGCGATATGTTTAGCGAACAAGGAACTCCGCAAGAATCACAAATCAGGAACATTCCTGAATTGGAGGCAGCACTGGACGAAGCGATCTTCGATCTATACGAACTGACCGGCGCAGAGCGTGACGCGGTGTGCGACATGTGCGACGTGGGTCTGGAATTGTTCTATCGCGGCACGAAGAGCGACGCCATGAAGCCGGTTCCGGATCAGGCCAGCGGCCGGAGGTTCGGTCGGCACAGCGACCTTCCGCATAAGCGAAGCGATCAGCGTGGGTTGGACGGTTATCTTGATGCGTTCCTGGAAATCTGGGATGCAGAGCTGAAACCGAGTGGACGATTCCAGTGGCGTGTTATTCGGCCAACACATTCCTCGCCGATGTTGGCGGTGGTGTTCTCGACCGAAGATATGAAAGACCCTCAGCCACCACCAACCGAATCGGATGATGCGGCCTGGCATACGCTCTTAGCCTGGCTCGCTCAAACGTCATCGCATCCGTTCGGCTCGAAGCGCCTCTACATCGACGGGATGACGAGGATCGTCGGCAAGAACGACATTGCGATCATCAAGCGCAATGAACGCAGGCTCTGGACCCGAACCGCCGCCCGCGAAGACGCAGAGGCAACCCAGCTAGAGGCCGTTCACAAGCAGCGGGCGTTGACGCGGGAGAGAGCGGTTTGAGCCGGCCAAATCTCTTCACACTCGACACCTGGGGCCGTCACGAGAACTTGGTGCTCGAAGTGTTCCAATGCGCACTCGTGCGCCTCGAAAGCGAATCCGAATTGCCCGAAGATGAAAGAGAGTTGAATCGCAAACTATACTTCCGCGCAAAGGAAGAGAATCTTCGCTTGACACGAGCCGGAAGAGGCCTGGGTTCGACAATCATCCCCGACAGTCCCAACCCGCCGATTGACGAAAATGCTGAGTCACGGGCACGGGAATCCAAGCGGCCCGACTTCCAGTGCGAACTTATCGACGCTCAAGCCGGTGAGTATCTGGTTTACGCCCTGGAGTGCAAGCGACTAGGACGCCCGAAGCCGTCCGGATGGGTTCTGAATCGGAACTACACGAAGCACGGCGTCCAACGGTTCATGGACCCCGAATCGGGCTACGGCGAAGGCGCGGAATCCGGCGCTATGATTGGCTACCTGCAAACAATGTCGCCGGATGAAATCCTGAAAGAAGTGAACGGCCACGCAAAGAAGGTCAACATGCCTTCAATCCACAGGGAGACAGACGAGTGGATTGACCGTGGCGTCACGCGGCTAGATCAAACGCTTAATCGTATGGTGTCTCCGTCACCCTTCAGGTTGCGGCATCTGTGGATCGATCTGCGTCATCGATACTCGACGGAAGCCTCCGCAAGGCGCGGGGCCCTGAACGGTGACTAAAAGTCGCTCACGACGGAGCGGCAGGTGGCACTGTTGATCTCCTGAAGACATTGGACGTGTGCCACTGCTCTTGAGCCATGTAGGTCGGGTCATCAACCCGACGGTTCTCGAATTGTGGGTTTGTCGGGTCGCTGACCCGACCTACTTGGCTTGGCTACGGCCTCGCTTTCCGTCGCCACAGCGGATAACTTGGTTTCCGCCCAACTGATACAGTCAGGGCAAGTAACAAGGTGAAACGTCCACCTGGAGGAGTATCTCATGGACGTGTTCGAAGCTATCGCCAAACGGCACAGTTACCGCGGCCCGTTCAAGGATCAGCCGGTGCCCCGCGCGGACCTCCAGCGGATCGTCCAGGCCGGCCTCCAGGCCCCCTCCGGCAAGAACGCCCAGACCACCACCTTCGTCATCGTCGACGAGGCCGAGCTGGTGCGGAAAATCGGCTCCTTGCACGCCAGCAACAAAGCCGTCCAGCAGGCCCAGGCCCTGATCGCCTGCATCGTGGACACCCGGCCCGAGCCCGTCCACGAGGGTCACGACTTCCAAATCGAAGACTGCGCGGCGGCGGTCGAGAACATGCTGCTCGCGGTGACCGCCCTCGGCTACGCGACCGTCTGGATCGACGGCTGGCTGCGGGTCCAGGACCGCGCGGAGAAGATCACGAATCTCTTGGGCCTGCCCGCCGGGAAGGTCATCCGGGTCCTCCTGCCCCTCGGCGTGCCGGAAGAAACTTGGCCGCGGAAAGAGAAGCAGCCCTTCGAGGCCCGGGCGTGGTTCAACCGCTACGGGTAGCTCGCCCAGACCACGGCTGATCTCGACTACCGATTCGAGCGGTCAGAGACCGGTCCCACAAGAGAAGGGAATGTAGCGGCCGGGCTCCGTACCGGCCGGACCACCGGCTGGAAGCCGGTGCCACACGACGCCGGTGCCACATGCCGTGCCGGCCGATACACGCTAAACACGCACTTAGAAACGGGAATAAACCCGAAGAGCCACGGACTTCAGTCCGCGCGGGGCCGCGCGGGCTGAAGCCCGCGGCTCTTCTTCAAGGTGGGATGGTCGTGCAATTTATTTAAACACAGTACTAGAGCAATTTCAGAAAAAGTCCGTTGCTGGGGGAGGGCGAACCTCCCGGTGAGCCGCGGCTCGGCAGGAGCCTCGCCCTCCCGCTGGACGCCGGATTTTTTTTGAAACGGCTCTAGAATCCGCGCCGTGGCAACAGCGGGCAACAAACCCCGCGGGCGGACTTGTATAGCTAGACTTCCTAGTAAAGACTATCCGATGTCGAAGCCGCGCCGCGGCTTGCTTCGAGGACCGCTTGGCAGGAGTACGCCGTGAACCAGCGCCACCTGGAGTTCTTCGGGCCCGACCTCGGGCGCGGGCCGTTCAGCCCCCACCGGATAGAGACCGCCGCCGTTCAGATCGCCACCGCCCTGGCCCAGGTCCGGGCCCCGCTGACGCGCTCGGACGAGGACCTCTTCGATCACGCCGACTTTATTCGGCAAATGGCCGACCGGCTGGCCCCGGACTGGGCCGCGCAGATTTCAATCGACGTTGGCGAAGAGAGCTCGAACACCGTCCAGACAACAATCCGGGCCTCGGTCGGGACCTACAGCCTGATCGACTGCTGGCTGGCCGACGACGGCGGCGGCGGTCTCACCGTGATCGCTCCGAGCTCGGTCACCTTCAACACCGGCACCGTGCTCGAAACCATCACCGCCAACAAACGCTTCCTCCTCATCACCCCGACCAACGGGGTTATCAACGTGGACGTCGCGTACGGCGCTACCAAGACCTGGCGCTGGGGCGTGAGCCGGTACGGCCGCGTTTATTACTCCACGGCGCTGACCTTCAGCTAACCCGGTTGTTCACCGCCGAGAACGCAGAGCCCGCTGAGACTAGATATGTCAACGAAAGGCATCGAGTTGCCGTACCCCAAGCCCGGGCCGGCGGTAGAAATGCCCGGGGTATATGTGCTGCCTATCGAAGTGCTCAATCGATATGCACCGCCCTGGATCGTCGAAGGACGCCTCGTTCGGGCGCTTGCCCCACACCCGGATCGCGACGATTTGCTCTACGTCACCACGGAGGCCCCGGACACGCTTTCGTTCTTGCCGGACCCGGGGGTCGAGTTGGATTGAGGGTTGTGATACCTGTGATTCTTTCTTCAGGCTTGTGATTCCGGCTCAGGCTGGGGGCCTGGCTCGGGGGTGGGGGCTTCCACTCCCTCCGCGGGTTGAGTCGGCGTCGGACTGTCGCTATCCGCCGGGGAGGATTCGCCCTGAGCCGGCGCGGCTGGTTGTGACGGAGCCGAGGACACCTCGGGGGGCATCGCCTTGCTTTTTGCGCTTTTCGGCGTGGGTCTTGGCCGCGGTTTCTGAGGGCGTTTCGGCTGCGGCGGGAAGGCCAAGCCGTCGAAGGGCACCTCGACCTCGAGCAGGCCCATATTCACGATCGCCAACTTTTTGGACAGTTTAAGGCGCACGACGCGCCCTTCGCGATGGAAACGCTGGACATAGACCGGGTCCATCGGCTGAAGCGCCGTGGCCTGTTCCTCAGTCAACGATGGCATAGGCGGTCGGCGTTTCTGTTCTCTCTGCCGGGACTGCTCGGCACGAGCCGAGTCTGCCCGTTTCCCGTCCTGAGACACGACGGGCCTGGGCTGGCGAGCACGTTGCGTTTTCTCACGCCGGGGTGGCGGTGGCGTTGGCTTAGGCCGCGGCCGCGGGGGTGGGGCCGGCGTCCGGGGCGGCAGCACGTCGCCAAGCGGCACCTCCACCGAAAACGTTCCCACGTCCACCTCAGCGCGCTGTTGGTCGAGACGCATCCGCACAATTTTGCCGTCGCGATCGAAGTTGCGCACCCGGACCGCGTCGCCGGTCTGCAAGTGGACCACTCGCTGGACCCACTGTTGAAAATCCGACTGCTGTTGTTCGAGCGTGGCGCGGGCCGCCACCGCCTCGCCCTGCTTCCGATCGGCTTCGAGCCGGGCGGTTTCCGCCTCCTTCCGAGCGTGCTCCGCCTGCCGTTTGACGACCCGTGTGCCCTCGAGGGCGGCATGTAGGGCCCGCGCCTTGCGTGACAAACTGCGGTAGGCGACACTGACCAGGCGACGGGGCATCCCCAGCCGGCCGGCGATCTCGATTGCATTGCTGCTGCCGGGCTCGCCTAGCGAAAGGTGGAAGGTCGGCTGAAGCGTCTTGGCATCGAATTCCACACAGGCGTTTTCCGCCCGCGCACGGGTCAGGGCGTAACCCTTCAGGGCCCCCAGGTGCGTGGTCGCAATACAGCGGCAGCGCAAGCGCAACAATTCGTCCAGAATCGCGCGGCCGAGGGCGGCCCCTTCGTCCGGGTCCGTGCCGGCCCCCAACTCGTCGATCAGCAGCAGGGCCCGCGGTCCCGCGTGACGCAGCATGTCGAGGAGGCGCGTCAGGTGGCCGCTGAACGTGCTCAGCGACTGCTGCATGCTCTGCTCGTCGCCGACGTCGATCAGCACGTTGCCGAAGACGCCGAGTTCGGAGCCGGCCGCGACCGGGATGGGCAGCCCCGCCTGCACCATCAGGCAAAGCAGGCCGACCGTCTTGAGCGTCACGGTTTTGCCGCCGGTGTTCGGCCCGGTGATGATCAACAGGTTGAAATCCACCCCCAGCCGGTAGTCGATCGGGACGATCTCGGCGGGCGTTTCGCCGGCCGCACGTTTCTGCCGGGCCATTTCGAGCAACAGCGGGTGGCGGGCTTCGCGGACGCTGAGCGTGCCCTCATCGTTGATTTGCGGGCAGCGCGCCGCGAACTCCTCCGCGAAGCGGACCTTGGCGGCGATCAAATCGATGACCGCCAGCGTTTCAAGCGTCTTGTGAATCTCGCGGCCGTTGAGGTGAATCTCGTGTGCCAAGTCCCACAGCAGCCGTCCGATTTCCTCCTGCTCCTCGCTGCGCAGATTGCTGATGCGGTTGTTGAGCTCGACGACTTCGCTCGGCTCGACGTACAGCGTCGCCCCGCTGTCCGACGTGCGGTGCACGATCCCCGGCAGGCGGCCGCGATACTCAGTCCGGAGCGGCACCACCAGCCGGTCGCCGTGGAAGGTGTGATTCGGATATTGCAGCAGCCGCCGCACGTTGGGTTCGCGCAGCAGGCGGGCGACGGTCTGGTCGATCTGCCGAGACGCCTCCTCGATCTCGGCGCGGATGCGTTGCAGCTTCGGACTGGCATCGTTCCGCACCCGGCCGCGCTCGTCGATCACCGTCCCGATCCGGTCGGCGATCGTGCGAAAATCTCCCACCCGGCCGGCCAAGTGCCGCAGTTCGGGATAGTCTTCGGGCAGGTCACGCAGGTACTCGCTCACGGAGTGTGTCCCGGTCAGCGTGGTGCCGATCCGAGCTACTTCCTCGACCGTGACGCGGAGCGGCGGCGCGCAGCGCTGCAACACCTCCCGCACGTCGGTTATTCCGCCGAACGGCGGCATCCCGCGCTGCTCGGCCAGCCGCTGCAACTCCGTTACTTGCGCCAGCCAACGTTTGACGAGAGTCACGCGGATAGCCGGCCGGATGTTGGCCGCCAGCGAACGACCGAGCCCGCAGAGCGCGAATCCGGCCAGAATCTCGCGGATGCGGTGGAAGTCGAGACATTCGAGTGAGTGTACGTCCATGTTTAAGATTGCATCCGGGGATCGAACTTGCCAAAATGCAGAATCGCGGCGTCGGCCGTTAAACCGTCGCTGCCCACTATTGTATCGGTTAGGGTATGCGAAATTCGCCGTCATATACAAGGGTGCTGTCAACGTTCTTTGCATTGGCCCTCGTGCAACTTTCCGGCCAGGCCCCGGCCGCGCCACCCCAGGGGAGGGATGCCCAACCGGTGCAATTGTCCCCGGCACAACCCCCGCCGGTGCGGGAAACCGATCTGGAAAAAGCCGCGTTGCCGGAGGTGAGCGGCGTCGAGCAGCGCCCCGGCGACCCTGAGGCTGCCATCGTGAGCCTGGCACGAGCCGTCGCGAAACGACCTGAGGAGGTCCGCTACCCGCTGGAGCTCGCGCGCGCCCTGCTCGCGGCCGAGCGCCCACGGCAGGCCGAAGCCGTGTTGAACCGGGCTTTACCCCGGTTTCCGAACCATGCTGGGCTTCGGCTGGCATGGATCGACGCCGCGCTGGCGCAGAGGCGGTACGCCACGGCCCTGGAGCGTGTCCGTACGGCGACAGCGCGGCAGGTTGAACGCCCCGCGCTTCAATTTCGGGCCGCACAAGGCTATTTTCACCTCGGACAAGTGCTTGGGGCAGCCGAGGTTCGTGCGGTGCCGGGCGGGCGGGCCGGGCAGTTCGTCGGCAAGCGTTTGCTGGTCGAAGCGCGGCTGCGGCCCGATCATTTTCTGTGCTGCCCGCCGCGGTCGGCCTATTACCAACTCCGCCAGGCGCTCGACGCGGGGCTCGACGAGCCGGCCGCCCATGTCCTTCACGCCCGCATCTGGCAACGTCTGGGACGCCCCCAGATCGGTCTTGCGGTCCTCAAGAGCCGCGCCGTGGTGCTGCTGGCACAACCGGACGAGTCCGTGCTGGCGGCGTTCTCGGAACTGGCGTGCGAGACCGGAGCGCTGTCCGATTATCTGCGTTTTGAACGAATGCGGGCGGATCGCCAACCCGAATCTCGCCTGGAAATCCTCTTCGCGGCCTATCTGACCGTGGCCGAAAGTTACAACCAGCGCGGCGAGGAAATCCTGTACATCCACTGGCTCCAGCGTGCCGCGCGGCTTCGTCCGGACGATCTGGGCGTCATCCTCCGTTTGGCTGACGCGGAGTGGGCGGCTGGTCAGCCGGCGCGGGCGGCGCCCTGGTATTGCCGACTCCTGCGCCTGGAGCCCGACCACCCGGAGCGTGGGCGGATCGCGGCCCGCCTGGCCGAAACCGCCGGGGCAAACCCCTGATACTACAACGCGAGGGTGCCCAACCTATCCGCCCGGGGCACTGAAGAGCCGCGGGCTTTAGCCCGCGCGGACTGAAGTCCGCGGCTCGTCGTACGGCCGGTACGGAGCAGCCGGGAGGGCGAGGCTCCTGCCGAGCCGCAGCGTCGTAGGCTCAGCGGGAGCTTCGCCCTCCCATTCTTGCATGGTGGACGGCGTCCCCGCTAATCCGTGAAGAACCTTTTTCTACGCCCCGGCTCGGGAACCGCCGTGCGGTCGGTCATCCAAACAGCTCCCGGATCGTCCGCCGCGGATCCCCGCTGCGTATCAGCGTCTCTCCCACCAAAAGAGCCCGGGCCCCGGCGGCGTGCATCCGCTCGATGTCCTTGCGCGTCTTGATCCCGCTCTCGGCCACGATCGGCAGGCCCGGCGAGATCAGCCGCGCCAACTCTTCCGTCGTCGTGAGGTCCACCCGTTGGGCCTGCAAGTCGCGATTGTTGATCCCTAGCAGAACCCCTTCGTGCATGCAATCCTGCATGGTTTGCAGGACCTTGAGCAAACGTTCGCGAGTGTGCACCTCCAACAGCACCCACAGCTCCAGTGACCGGGCCAGCGTGATTAGTTCGGCCGCCAGTGATAGGTCCAGCGCGTCCGCGATCACCAGGACCGCGTCCGCCCCATAGGCGCGGCTCTCGTGCATCTGATAGGGATCGACCAGGAAGTCCTTGCGCAGGACCGGCAGCCCGACGACCGCCTTGATCTGTTTGATGTGGTCGAGATGGCCGCCGAAGTATTTTTCATCGGTGAGCACGCTCAGGGCGTGGGCTCCGCCGGCGGCGTACTGTCGCGCGAGCGCAACCGGGTCGAAATCCGGCCGGAGCAACCCCGCCGACGGACTGGCGCGTTTGATTTCGGCGATCAGATTCGGCCCGCCGCGCCGCGGGACGGTCACCGCGCCGTAGAAATTGCGGCAGGGCAGGAGATAGCCCGGTCGCGATTTCAGGATTTCCAGCGGACGCGCTTGGCGGGCCCGCTCGACTTCGCCGCGTTTGTGCGTGAGAATCTCGTCGAGGACGTTCGGCATACCGAACCCCTTTTTAGCTAACAGTCCGCCGCCCGAATGCTAGCTGCTATGGCTTTGATTCTGCAAGTCGTTGATCTCGTGCTGCTCGGAGCCGGGTGCCTGTGCGTCATCGGATTCGTCGTCCGGCTCCGTCGTCGGGGACGCTGGCGCAACCCGCTCAGCGGCGTCGCCATCCCGGAGCAAGGCCCGAGCGGTCTGAGCGCCGTCATGATGATCCTGGCGTTCATCGCCGTGCCGATGGCGTTGCTGGACCTGCTGACGCACGGTCTGCCGTGGGAGGAGGTCCTGCGGCCGGGATCGTACGCCTGGCACCGGGCCCAGACGGCGGACGGCATCGGCAAGAGCATCGTCTGCCTGCTGATGATCGGATTGCTGGCACGGACGCGAGCCTTCGCCGGCCCGCCGCCCCGCGTCGGTCTGTGGAGCGGCATTCTGGTCGGCCTGGTCGGCGTTCTCGTCATCGTGCCCATTGTCACCGTCCAGCTCAGAATGGGAACGTTAGTCTGGGAATGGATTCAGCCCGAGGTCGAGCCGCCTCAACATCCGGTGCTGCTGGCACTCAACACGAGCGATTGGGGGCGCTGGGGTATCGTGCAACTGCTCCTCGGCGCGGTCGTCATCGCCCCGCTGGCGGAGGAGCTGCTGTTTCGCGGAGTCCTGCTCCAGACGCTGTGCCGGCACCTGCGGCTGGGCTGGGCCGCGATTCTGTTCTCGAGCGTGCTCTTCGGCTGCGTGCACGTGGGGCAACCCCAGGCCGTGCTGCCGCTGACGAGCATGGGGATCATCCTCGGCTACCTGCGCTTGCGCAGCGGTTCATTGGGGCCGTGCATCCTGGCGCATATTCTGTTCAACGCCCGGACGATGACCTTCAACCTGCTCGCGTCCGAATTGCTGGAACCAGTCTGAGTCACCCAACAATACATCTCATGAAGAGCCGCGGGCTTCAGCCCGCGCGGCGCCGCGCAAGGGAGGCCACATTAGGCCGCGAACGACCGCGCGGTGTTTGAAGAGGAGCCGCGGGCTTCAGCCCGCGCGGTCGTTCGCGATGAATAGTGTTCCTCTCCTGCGGAACACCGCGCGGGCTGAAGCCCGCGGCTCTTCGTTGTCGCACGATCGCGCACGGTCATTTGATGCTTGCCGAAACCAACGGCCGGTACGGAGCCCGGCCGCTACATCTAGAAACTAGAAACTAGAGACTAGACCTTGTCACCTTGTCACGTTCCCACGTTCCCACGTTCCCAC
>JAGMDK010000274.1 GCA_023128695.1 Phycisphaerae bacterium | reverse complement strand
CCGGTACGGAGCCCGGCCGCTACAATTGCGTCCCTCAGTCGAGACCGGCTTCGGCGGCGTGGACGAGTTGGGTCAAGCGGGTCATCCAGCCCTCATAATCACCGGCCATCTGAGCGCGGAAAGCCTGCTCCATTTTCGCGCAGAGCTCACTGATGTCCGGATAGCCATAGGAACCCCCGGCTCCCTTCAGGCGGTGAGCCACGGTCGTAAGCTGGTCCCAGTCGAGCTGCTCGTAGGCCTGCTTGATCTCCTCCAGTCGTTGCTCGAGGCCCTTCACGAACTCCTCCACCACATCGAGCAAGTCCGGGTCTTCTTCCAAGAGCTGAGATACCAGTTTTTCGGTCGCCGGCTGTTGCACAGAACTCATTTTGACCTCGGCAGTTACGTAGTTTAGACTCACGGGCTGCACAGTACGCCGCTAACGTATCCCTGTGCCAGGTCGAACGCGGCAAGGAGCTTATCCGGGCCCACCTGGGGCCGCATTTCGGCTCTGGCGCTGAGTGTTACATCGGTCCGTGGCGACCGCGGATGTCGCAATTCGGCTGTAAGAACATCCAAAAAATCGCACGGCACGGCCGGGCAAGCGTACGGCTGAGTAGGAATCTGCAACTGCCACGGTCCATTTCTGGAGGCGAAATATGTGCGGCATCGTCGCGTATCTCGGTCAGCGCGAAGCAACCCCGATCCTCACCGAGGGACTCAAACGGCTGGAGTATCGCGGCTATGACTCGGCCGGGATCGCGGTCATCCGCGACGGGGAGTTGCTGATCCGCCGCTCCGTTGGGCGAATATCGGCCTTGGAACAAAAAATCGGCTCCGACCTCGCCGGGACGACGGTCGGGATAGCCCACACGCGCTGGGCCACGCACGGCGCCCCGACCGAGAGCAACGCGCACCCGCATTGTGACGCCAACGGCCGGCTGGCCCTGATTCACAACGGCATTATCGAAAACTACCGTGTTTTACGGACCTTCCTGGAAGAGCAGGGCATCGAGTTCGCCAGCGAGACCGATACCGAGGTGCTCGCCCAGCTCATCGGGCATTTCTACGACGGGAACCTGGGTAAGGCCGTGCGGCGAGCACTCCGCGAGGTACGGGGGACGTTCGGCATCGCCGTTCTGCACGTCGACGAGCCGGACACGATCGTCGCGGCCCGGCGCGGCAGCCCGTTGATCATCGGGATCGGGAAGGACGAATACGTCATCGCCTCGGATGCTTCCGCGATCATCCAGCACACCCCACAAGTGATCTATTTATCCGATAACGAAGTGGCTGTAGTGAGTCGGGACGGTTTCCATACAACCAATCTCGAAGCGGCCCCGGTGACCAAGGAGATCGAGGAGGTCGAGTGGAAACTCGAACAGCTCGAGCTCGGCGAACACCAGCACTTCATGGCCAAAGAGATTTTCGAGCAGCCGGAGGCGCTTCGGAACGGCATGCGCGGCCGGATTGAATTGCCGGACGGAAAGGTCGTGCTCGGCGGGTTGGCCCCCGCCATGCGGGAGCTGGTCCGCTGCAAACGAATCATCCTGACGGCTTGCGGGACCGCGTGGCACGCCAGCCTGGTCGGCGAATACCTGATCGAGGACATCGCCCGGATTCCCTGCGAGGTCGAGTACGCCAGTGAGTTCCGGTACCGCAACCCGCTCATCTCCGATGGGACCGTGGTAATCGCGATATCCCAGAGCGGCGAGACGGCGGACACACTGGCGGCCTTGCGTGAAGCCCAGGAAAAGGGAGCCCTTACGCTCGGCATCGTCAACTCCGTCGGATCGACCATCGCGCGTGAGACCGACGCCGGCGTGTATCTACACGTGGGGCCGGAGATCGGGGTGGCCTCGACCAAGGCTTTCACCGGGCAAGTGACGATCCTGGCGATGCTGGCCGCGTTGCTCGGCCGCCGCCGACACATGAGCCACGCCGCGTGCCAGGAGTACCTGAACGCGCTGAGCAAAATGCCGGAGGCCATCGAGAAGGCGCTCGAACTCACTTCGCAGACGCGGCAGATCGCGGCGCGGTTCATTGAATCCAACAACTGGCTGTACCTCGGCCGCGGCTTGCAGTATCCGATCGCGCTCGAGGGGGCCCTGAAACTGAAGGAAATCAGTTATATCCACGCCGAAGGGCTGCCGGCCGCGGAGATGAAGCACGGCCCGATCGCGCTAATCAACGAGGACATGCCGGTCGTCATCATCGCGGTCCACGACCACCTGTACGAGAAGGTGGTCAGCAACATCGAAGAGGTCCGCAGCCGCGGCGGGCACGTCATCGCGGTCGCCACGGAGGGTGACGAGAACATCCGCCATCTGGCCGAGGACATACTCTACGTCCCAGACGTGCCGGCGGCGCTCCAGCCTCTCGTGACGGTCATTCCGCTGCAACTGCTGGCCTACCACGCGGCGGTCCTGCGCGGCTGCGATGTGGACAAGCCGCGCAACCTGGCGAAGTCAGTGACCGTGGAGTAGGTGGGATGGCGTCAGCAGCACGCTGGCCCAGCAGCCGATCGCTTCGCCGCGGCCGATGGCGTCGAGACCTTCATTTGTGGTGGCCTTGAGGCCCACGCAGTCGGGCGAAATACTTAACAACTCGGCGACGGCCTGCTTGATCCGCGACTTGTAGGGCGCCAGCTTCGGCCGCTCGGCGTGGATGATCAAGTCCACGTTGGCGACTTGCAAACCGGCCGCTTGGACTCGTCGGAGGGCCTCGGCGACGAATTGTCGGCTGTCGGCCCCCGCCCACGCCGAGTCCTGGTCGGGGAACAGCTCGCCGATGTCGGGCTGGCCGGCGGCCCCCAGTAATGCGTCGCACAGGGCGTGGAGAACGACGTCGGCGTCGCTGTGTCCCTGGAGACCCAGATCGTAGGGTATCCGCACCCCGCCTAAAATAAGCGAACGGCCCGCCACGAGGCGATGGATGTCATAGCCAATGCCGGTGCGGGCGGGCCGGACGGACTTCACGGTGTACGCTCCCCTATGCCGAGGAACCCCAGGATCCACCCCAGGATCTCTTCCGCATCCTGAAAGCCGAACGGGAAGACCGACTCGTCGAGCGGAGAGGTCTTGAACTCCTGCGGCTGCAAGAGGCGCTCGTTGTAGCAGGTCGTGTCCATCAGGCCGTCGCAATCGTGGGTGTGCACCAGGCCCAGCAGATGGCCGACCTCGTGTGCCGCCGTGTTCGCCACGGCTTGGGCCAGTTGTTCGAACGTCGGCTCGGTGTTGAACACGTCGCGATAGCCCTCGATAAAAATGATGGCATCGTCGTTGGGGTCCTCGTTGAACGTGTCGATCTGTTCGGAGATCGCGAAGGCCGCGTAGCTCTGGCCGCCGAAATAGACCGTCGAGTGCGAGCCCGACGGCTCGGCCTGATCATCCGAATTCAGCACGAGCATGTTGAACTCGGCATAACGCTCTTCGACTAGTTCCTGGACGCGATCCTTGAACGCCTCGGTCTGCTCGGCGGGCAGGCCGACGTCAGCCGCGCTGAAGGGCCGCAGGTTGAACAGCCCGACGTTCCGGACGAGGATTTCGTCGCCGCCGTTCCAATCGAGAAAGACGACCTGAGCCCGGGTGGCGGGCACGCCGACGGTGCGTTGCACGCGTACCGTGGCTTCGTATTCGCCGGTGGTGAAGTTGCCGGCATAGGCGACGATAGCGAGATAATAGGTATCCTGCTCGCCGCGGATCACGATGTCGAGTTGGGGGTTCAGGTCGCTGCCGTCCGGGGCCCGGTCGTCGTTATAAGCTACCAAATACTCGCGGCTGTCGAGGATGGCGGCCACCGGATCGAGGTTCTGGCTGGTCCGCTGGACGTCGACGAAGAGGCGATCGCCGGGAGCCAAGGTCCCGAGCTCATATACGTCGATGTCCGCCGAGCCGGTGATCGAACCTGTAAATACCAGTTCGTCGTCGGATGGACTCAGCGCCAGGGCGGTGGCCGTGGCCAGCGAACTGTTGGCCGCGTCCGTCGTCCCCCCGTCGGTTCCGTCCACCTCCTGGGCGGCGAAGGGACATCCGCAGCAGAAAAGCAGCAGCGGCAGCGCTGTTACTGCCAACCAGTTCAAGCGTTGCCGCCGTTTCTCAAAGCGAGTTGTTGAAAGTGGTTTCATGTATTTCACGTGTCCTGGGGCATTAGTGCTCTGTCAGCGTTGCATTGATGGGTGGCACGGCCGTGTCGGCC
>JAGMDK010000273.1 GCA_023128695.1 Phycisphaerae bacterium | reverse complement strand
CTTGTACACGGCTGACACAGCCGTGCCACCCATCGTAAAAGTATAATGTAGCGTCCGGGCTCTGTCCCGGACGAAATGTAGTGTCCGGGCTCCGTCCCGGACGTAGTCGTAGATGAGCGTTTTCCAGCATCCTACGTCCGGGACAGAGCCCGGACGCTACATTCGAGACAAAGCCTAGTCATCCGGATTCAGGCAGTTTCCACAGCGGCAGTGCAACTCGTGGCGGATAATGGCCCGCAACTCTGCCTTCCGCTGTAGTTTCGCCGCCGACAGGGCTTTTGTCACGTCCATCTTTTTCTCCGTCCCCATTTTGTACCCGACCGTCTCGGCGAGTCGTTGGGGTGAGTTCTCGAATCCGAACGGAAAGACGGTCGGCTCCAGGGGCCCGAGCGTAAAGCTCTGATCGGCAACCAGGTCCCACGCGGTCCCGGTCGTGTCCATGAGGTCCACCGGCGAGGTCGTGTGGAACAGGCCCAGCAGATGGCCCAACTCGTGGCTGGCGGTGTTGCCGATCATTTGCGCCATTTCCTCGACGGTCAGATTCATGACCCGGAAGTCGGAGAACGCCTCCGCGTAGACGACCGCCGTTTGCCCCAGGTTCGCGTTGTACTGATCCACGTTGTCCGCCAGGCCGAGCAAGCGCTCGTCGTCGCCGCCAATGTGGATCGTCGCATAAGTGCCGCTCGGCGGCGGCCCGTCGTCCGACGACGTTATTACCACATTATAGCCGGCGTAATCCTCACGCATCACCTCCAGGATCGCGGCCTTCATGCTTTCGGTGGCCCCGGCGTAATCGGGGTCCAGCGTGGCCGCGTCGAAGGCCGGGAATGAGTGACCCGCCCGCCGATGCACTTTGACATCCGTGCCGGGCCCGAAGTTTACCCAGACCACCTGCCGGCGCGGGGCCGGGACCAGCGCGCCGGAGCGGTAGTTCAGGTCGAACTGAAAGTCCCCGCCGCCGCTGCCGTAGGCCGGCGTCACCCCCACAAACAGCGTGGGCGTGTCCGCCCGGATGATGTGTTCGAGCGGATTCCTGGACGAGATCAGTCGTCGCTGGAGCAGCTCATAGTTGGCGTCGAGCATTACCACGAGGAACGACGCGAGGCCGATCGAGTTCTCGGACGTGATCGTCCATTCGTCGCCAAACGCGCTGCCGGCGACCTCGAATAACAGGTAGTCCCCCCTCTCCGTTACCGAACCCGTCAAGACCATCCCCGTGCTGACGGATTGCGCGGTGGGAAACGGCGTGGAAGCCGCGGCGTCGAAATCGCCTGCTCCCGGGGCGTCTTCCACGAGGACCGCGAGGGGGTCTACTATTCCGCCGGCGTCTGAGCCGATCATTTCCGGGGCGCAGCCGACGGGGATCACACAAACGACAATTGCAATCACTCTGCTGAAACATAGCCGCATGTCTTTGCTCCCGAAGGGGTTCCGCGACATGCGGCGGTGCGGTCATCTCTGAAGGCTATGTGAACTATCGAACGCGGCGTGCCGTGCCGTGAGCGGTTTCGGGCAAAAAGTGCATATTGTTCCAAAGGCCGAGAAAGGCTCGGCTTGGAAACTCCGAGACGACATTCCGCGCAAGAAATATCCCGCCTGTTGGAAGGCCTGCTTCCGGTAAGCGTGCCAAGCGGGAGAACAACACGCGACTGATGTCAATCCTCGGTTGTTCCGATGAACATAGCAGACCGGCCCGTGGTCTCCGGGCCGGTTGGCATGCTCATGAGGTTGTTGCGATGGATGCCGAGAAAATCGTAAAACTGACGCCCGAAACGATCCGCCGGCTCGTCGATGGGCAGCGGATCAGCGCGGTCCCGAAGCTGCCGGCCGGCAATCGACATCACGAGCGCTGGCCGTTTCCGGGGACCGTGGAGGTATGGTTGCCGGAAGGGTGTTACGGGGAACGGCACCTGCTGGCCACGCTGCACAACCTGAGTCACAACGGGCTGGGGATGCGTTCGCGGCGGCCGGTGCCGGTGGATAAGAAGATTTCGCTGGCGATTCATCAGCCGGAATTGAGCTGCTACGGACACGCGCTGGTCCGGCACTGCACGCAGGCGCACGTGGGCTACCTGGTCGGTTTGGAATTCATCTTCCACAACGACGAGGACGAAGCCGAAGAGGGCTAGAGCCGTTTCAGAAAACATCTGGCGTCCGTCGGGAGGGCGAGGCTCCTGCCGAGCCGCGGCTCGCCGGGAGGCTCGCCCTCCCAAAGTAGAGGCTCGCCCTCCCATGGCGACGGACTTTTTCTGAAATTTCATTAGCACACATTATCCTCGTCTTGAGTATCAAACCCGAGGCGGGCGGACGCGGGGGGACCAAAGGAGCAGCAGGGCCGGCAGCACGAGCAACGTGCCCAGCAGGCAGTTCACGATGCTCAACACCACCAGCGCACCCAGGCGGGCGTTGGCCGGGACCTGTGAGAGCGTCATCACGCCGAAGCCCAACGCGATCGCGGCGGCGTCGATGAAGATCGCCGGCCCGGCGACGGTGAGCGCATCAGCCAGAGCCGCCCGGCGCGCCCAGCCCCGGGACAGCGCCAGGCGGTAGCGCTCCAGCAGGTGGATGGCGAAGTCGACCCCGATGCCGAGCGTCATCCCGGCGAACATGGAGGTGGCCACGCCCAGCGGAGTGTTCGTCCAGCCCATCACCGCGAAGTTGATCAAGACGGCCAGGGCGCAGGGCAGCACGCAGTACACGCCCCAGTGCAGTGAGCGCGACAGCAAGGTCGTAACCACTAATACGCCGAGTAAAGAGCCCATCAGCGACCACACCTGCGTCTGGACGATCGCCCGGATCAGCGTTTGGCTGACCGCGATGTCGCCGGCGAACCCGAGCGTGAGTCCGTGTGGTTTAAGGTGCTCGCGTTCGTACGCGCGGATCGTATCCAGCAAGGCCTGCACGTCCACGAAGTTCGCGTTCTTCAGGAAGACCGTCACCAGGGAGTTGGCCCCGTCGGGGCCGAGCACCTGCCGCAAGCGCTCGGGCCCGCGGATGCGTTCGTACTGGCCCCAGAGCCATTGGATTTTCTCAGGTTTATCAGGTATGTGGCGGGTTTCATCGCGGAGCCCGCGCGAAATGAAGTGCGTCGTCTCGAGGTACGCCGCGGTGCCGATCACGCCGCCGACGGTGTGCTGGCGTTGTGCCTCGATGAAGTTCTCCAAGGCGGCGATCCGCCGAATGACCTCCGGGCTGAGAAGCGGCTCGATCCGGATTTCGTAGCGGATCAGCTCGTCGTCGTCGGGCCGCAGGGCGATCCGCGGGGAGCCGCTCTTACGCTGGATGGTGAGCACCAGTTGTTCGTCCGTCGTGACGTCGGTGCCTTCAATCCAGCCTTTCCACTTGCCGGAGCGATAACGTTGGCGTCTTGGGTCTCCGGGCCGGCTGGCCGCGGGTTTCACTTCCTTGCCATAGAGGAAGATGCGGTGGCCGACGAGCGCCGCGGGTTCGTCCACCGCGTCGGCCGGGAGCGCGACTCGATGATGGTCAAGGGCCTCCCCCGACAATTGGCCGGTGATGACCTGATGCTCGGTCTCGACCCGGACGAGGAGAATGTGCGTCCCCAGGAACTGCTCGTTGAAATACTGGGTGGCCTCGTGGAACTCGCTGTCCGGGGCGAAGCCGTCGATCCAACTGTCCTGAACCATGACACGGGCCACGCCATACGGGGCGGCAACCAGGGCGACGATCGACGCCGCGATAATCAGATACCGGCCGCGCCGCGTCGCGGTCCCCAGCCAGGCGAAGGCCCGCGGACCAGGCGCCGCTTTCGCTCGCGACGGATTGACAAACCACCGCGGGGGGCACAGGGTCAGCAGCGCTGGAATCACGCTCAGCGACCACAACATGCAGAAGATGATCCCCACCGCGGTGAAGATGCCGAACGCGCGGACCGGCCCGATGGGGGACAGGGCGAAGGAAAGAAACCCGACGGCGGTAGTGATCGAAGTCTTGACCACCGGCACCCACATTTCGTCCATCGTTACCCGCAAGGCGTCGCGATGAGGGCTTTCCGGGCGGCCGCGGAGTTCCTGCACATAGCGGGCGAAGACGTGGATCTCGTCGGCTACGCCGATCGCCGTCAGGATCACCGGCATCACCGCAATGGTGAGATAGATGGGGACCTCGAACCAACCCATCAGCCCGAACACCGCCACCAGGCAGGCCCCGACTTCCATTAGCGGCAGCAGGGCCGCGGTCAGGCTCCGAAAGCTGATGGCGAAGACAATCAGTATGATGACGATGGCGATCGGCACCAGGCCGATCTGTCGTCCGATGAACACCCGCAACTCGTACGTCGAGCGCGGCAATGCCCAGCGACTCTCGTCGGCATCCCTCGCCGACCGCACGCCCAGCAAGGCGTCCGGGACGCCGAGGTCTTCCAGAATGTGGAGCCCCAGTAACGACTCCGCGACCGGCGCCCCGATGACGTGAAATGTTTCCGAGCGCGGACCGTGGGCGGCGATGATGTCTTGCACCGTGCCATAGAATTCGGTCCGGTCCTGCTCGGCGGGCACCCCGACGAGGATCGATGCGGCGGTCCCGTCATAGGAGACGATCGTGCCGGTGTGGAGCTCGATGCGTTCGAGGTCGCCGCGGAGTCGGAGCAGTTCCGCCGGCGTTTGGGGCAGCGGTTCCAGAAAGCGGCGGAAGTCGAGTGTGCCCTGTTTGACACGGTGGCTGTACTCGGTCTCCAGGCTGGAAACGTTGTCTGGTCGGATTCCTTCCAAGGCCTGGAATTCGCGCGTCAGCTCCTGGATCAGCCGCAAGGTGTCCACATTGAAGATGCCGTCGGGATGATCGGAGCGGATGAGGACCACGAGGAGGTCTTCAGAATTGAATTCCGCCCGCACTTCCTTGTCGAAAGCCACCTCGGGCCGTTTCTCAGGAACCAAGGCGTAGCCGTCGGTCCGCAGTGTGAGTCGCAGCATGCCAGGCGCGGCTACCGCGACCGCCAAGAGTGCGATCACCAGCACGAGAAAGGGGTGACGGATGGAATAGCGATGCAAAAAAGTCACAGGCAGCCTGCCACAGGTCGGGTCAAAGCACACCGGGCGACCATCGCGCAGGATGGTAGTTCGCGGCTGTCGGGAGGGCAACCAATTACAGCTTTCAGCGATCAGCTTTCAGCGGTCAGCTTTCAGCAATCAGCGGTCGCTTCAATTCGTCATTCCGATGAGTTCGCCAGAGGCGGACTGATAAGGTTTCTGGTTTTTTTGTTTCCTTTGAGCCTAATCTTGCTATAGTGGCCAATGAATGATTGGAAATAATCGATAGCGCATATCTCTCTGGCAGTGTTTGACATCGTATACCTGGAGGTGGTCGATGTCGGGCGACAAAACAGGAGGAAGGTCATGAGCATTTCCAGCGATTCAGTGGCGGTACGTCGGCCGGCTCTCGTCGGTATTACCGCCGGCGCAATTACGGTCATGATGGTGTGTTTGTTGGCAACCACACCCGCGGCGGCGACCGATGTCCTGGCGGGATCGGACATCTTATTCTCGCCGAGCGGGCAGACGCACCAAGACTTCAGCGGCACGCCGATCCCGGCGGATTTCTTCGGCCCCGGGTCGGACCCGTTCGACGGGATTATCTATTTCGTGGGCGATCAGTTTCCCGTTCCCGGGCCGTCTGGAACCGAAGAGGTCGATGCGATCGTCCAGCGCTTGGAAGACGCCCATCTCAGCAGCGGAGAAGACACGGTTCCCACCCGGATGATAGCCCTCCGCCTGGTGAGCACTTCCCCGATCACGGTGACCTTCTACGGCGGCACACAGTCGAGTACGTACGATGTGCTTGTCTGTCTGTCTAGTTATTACGGGCAGCCGCAGGGTTGGATGACTATTCGTCGCCAGACTCCGGCAGGCGGTGATTTCGATTCCTTGACGCCCGTCAGACCAAGATTCGTCTTTACGAAGGTATCAGGCGGTCCTGGTAACAATCAAGCGGAAGGGGAGTTGATGGATGCACTCAACTTCGAGGTCTGGGGCGGTTGCTGGTCGCATGAAGCCCCGCCGGGCTACAATCTGTATACAACTTACGGCGGCTGGGTGGATCATGATTGCGACCCCGGCACACCCGATGTTGACTATCCACCATCCTCTCCCCCTCCCAATGGTTTCTTTCTAGGTGTCTGCGACGGTAGTAGCGTGGTTCAGACAGATGAAGACGCACTATTGGCGGCACACGGCATATACCCCGGTCTGGACCCAGATGAGACGGGGGCCTGCTGCGATTGGGATACCTTGGATTGCTGGGACGGGATTGACGTAACCGAGTGCTACAACATATGCCCCTGGTGCGAGTGGCTGGGTGCCGGCTCAACCTGCGCCATGGATTGCCAACTGCAAGAGACGGGGGCCTGCTGCGATTGGGGGACCTTGGATTGCTGGGACGGGGTTGACGAATACGAGTGTTACAACTTATGCCCCTGGTGTGAATGGCTGGGGCCGGGCACGACCTGCGCCGTGGATTGCCAACTGCAAGAGACGGGGGCCTGCTGCGATTGGGATACCTTGGATTGCTGGGACGGGATGAGCGAAGCCGACTGTTACAACATGTACCCCGGGTACGACTGGCTGGGGCCGGGAAGCACCTGCATAGACGACTGCGTGCTGCCGGATGAGGGCTGCTGCCTGCCGAGCGGTCAATGCTGGGATCTGCCCATTAACGAGTGCCTCATGAAGGAAGGCAATCCCCAGGGTCAACTCTGCACTGGGACGATCGAAGCCTGCTGCCTGCCGGACGGCTCCTGCCTGGAAATCGACCTGCTCTGTTGTGACGATCTGGGCGGCGTGCCCGGGTACGAACCCCTATGCCTAGGCGACCTGAACGGTAACGGCATTGACGATGCGTGCGAGGCACCCGAGGCCTGCTGCATGGAAGACGGCACCTGCGTCGACGGCGTGAACCCGGGCAATTGCATCGCTCAGGGCGGCACGCCGCAAGGGCCGGGCAGCATCTGCACCGGCACACTGGAAGCCTGCTGCCTTGTCGACGGCACCTGCATGGACGTCGACCCGCTCTGTTGTGACGACCTCGGCGGAACGTCGCAAGGTCCGGGCACGGCGTGCAGCGGCCTGCTGGAGGCATGCTGCTTCGATGACGGCCTCTGTCTTGATGCTGATCCAGTCTGTTGCGGATTCCTGGGCGGTTGGTCACAAGGGCCGGGCACCGCGTGCAGCGGTCTGCTAGAGGCCTGCTGCTTCGATGACGGTACCTGTCTGGATGCTGATCCGCTCTGTTGCGAGTTCCTGGGCGGTTGGTCTCAAGGACCGGGCACCGCGTGCGTGTTCACGACCATCGCCTGCTGCTTCCCCGACGGCAGTTGCATGGACGTCGATCCGATCTGCTGCGACGATCTGGGCGGGGTGCCCGGGTACGCGGCGATGTGTCTGGGTGATATGAACGGCAACGGCATCGACGATGCCTGCGAGCCGCCGAAGTGGGAGCAGCCGCCGGACCTGTTTGAGACGGGCATGGACGTCAATGCCTCGTGGCTCTTCGGCGAGATCCCGTACGTGCTGGCCGACGATTTCAATTGCACGCAGCCGGGGCCGCTCACGCGGATCCACGTTTGGGGTTCGTGGTACCAGGATTACATGCCCTTCGGCGATCCCATGAATGTCACCTTTACGCTGAGCATCCACGAGGACATCCCAATTGGACCTGACGGCCATAGCATCCCTGGCGAGCTCCTCTGGATGCGGATGTTCGATCCGGGCGAGTTCGCTATCGGCAGTGTGGTTGGCGACCTGAACGAAGGCTGGTTCAATCCACCTGATTACTACGAGTGGCCGGGAGACACCATCTGCTTTGAGTACATCTTCTTCCTCGAGCCGAGTGAATTCTTCCAGCAAGGTTCGCCCAACTGCCCGGTCGTTTATTGGCTTGACGTCCACGCCGATCCCCACGACATCCAAGCCATGTTCGGCTGGAAGACGACTCCGCTAGAATTCCAATGGAACGACAACGCCGTGTGGGGAGACGGCATAGAACCGTATCTCGGCCCCTGGTACGAGCTGTACTACCCGATGGACCATCCCTGGGCCGGCGCGCCGCTCGATCTAGCCTTTTCGATCTATGGGATCGAATATCCCGTCTGCCCCGGCGACGCCAACTGCGACGGCGAGATCAATTGGCGCGACATCGACTTCTTCGTCGCGGCGATGAACGACAACTACGCGGCTTGGGCGGCCATGTTCCTGCCCGGCGTGCCGACCTGTCCGTTCGCGAACAACGACGCCAACGCCGACGGCACGGTTAATTGGAGAGACATCGATCCGTTCGTGGCTGTCATGAATACGACCTGTCCGTAATCACGAGCCGCGTGCCGGCCGACTGCTGATACGGCGGCGGGTTGACATACCTCCAAAGGAGTGAACACCAGAAGCGCCGGACCTTCGGGTTCGGCGCTTTTCGTACGCACTGAGCGTTTATCGCCGCATCGGCGGCCGAAGGTCACACGTTGCCAGTGAGTAACCAGTGGTTCGCAAGCGACCGGGACCGGTTCCGGGCTCATTTTGCGGTTTTTCTCAGTCTTTTCTGCCACGTGGCCGCATCCGGCGTCTAACATCATAGGTGTGAGACGACAAGCTTGGGGATTTCCGATGGTTTGGACTTTTTCCGGCCGAAGCCGACTTTGACGGCGCCTTACCTAAGTAGCCCAGGTGGATGGGTGGAATTGGGTGACAACAGGTTGACAGACCGATTACAAGCGCCTCGACAACGTGCGGCACGAGGAAAGTGCGGCACAGGGGCCCGTGCGAAAGTCGCAGTCGCTGTGGAACACAGTGATGCTCGGCGACTGACGTTGCGAACTCTGCGCGCCCGTGGTCCGCCGGCCGAGCCAACCTCATCCCTATGTCGAGCCGTTGGACAAGCGCGTGTCGCGCATCTTGCCCCGCGCTCTCGACATGGTATCCGGGAGGGCGAACGGAGCAACATGGCTGTGTAACCGATGGCGAGGGCCATTGGTCTGACAGATGAGTAGTGCTTTGAGGCAAAGTTAATTGGCATACCTGATAGGGAGATCAACGATGAGAAAGGTTGGATGGTTCGCATACGCACAGTTTCTCGCTACAGCCATCTGCATTACGTGCTTCGTGATGCCGGTGTGGGCGGATAGCCCTGAGAAAGGTCGCGCTGATAGAAGTCTCTTCGGGAACGGGGCTGACGGGGATAAGGTCATCTCAGACGGCGAGTACGTCACACTCAGCCTTGAAATGCAGTACCGTACCCTCACCATCGAGGCGGGCGGAACGCTTGACACGGCTGGAAACATCGTTCGTGTCAGCGAAACCCTGCTGAACGAGGGTCTGATCACCGACACCGAGTGCGGGGGGCCCGGCGGCAGCGGCGGGACGAAAGGCTTGGGAGCCGATCCGAAGCAGCAGGGGGATCCGCCCTATTGCCCACACGGTTCAACTACATGTAGTTGGGGCATTCCCGGCGTTTCGGGAGAAGAAGGCTGCGCGCCCCCGAAAACCGGCCGGGGCGGCGACGGCGGCAAAGGCGGCGGCGGCGGCAGCGGTGCCTGGTGGAAGAGCGAAAATAATCCCGGAGCCGACGCCGACGGCGGCGATGGCGGCGATGGCAACGATGGCGGCGACGGCGGCGGCTACGTCCTGATCTATGCCTATATCATTGACAATCCGGGTGAAATTCACGCCGATGGCCAGGATGGTGCCGGGGGACAGCCCGCACCCGACAGCTACAGCACCTGTGGAGCGGAGTACCTGCCACCCTTCGGCTTACCCCTGAAAGACCTCGCCGGCGGCGGCGGAGGAGGGGGCGGCGGCGGCGACGGCGGCGAGGGCGGGACCGTCGAAATCCACTACTGCCAATGTCCAAACATGGGGAATTACCATGCTTTGGGCGGCGCCGGTGGCGCCGGCGGTGACGGCGGCGCCGGGGCCGTTCAGTTGGATTATGGCGTGGCCTGGGGAGGACACCGCGAATCCGAGTGCGGCGGCTCCGCGCACGGCGGCGAAGGCGGCGGCGGCGAGCACCGGGAGAACCGCTGGAGCGAAAACGGCGACGACGGCGAGGGCGGCGAGGCTGGTGACAACGGCAACGTTATCTGGATCTGGCATCCCGGCCCATATGATTTCAACGATTTCAACGTCGAGCACTACTCGCTCGATCTGGCGATCGACATGGATAACGAATCAATTGCCGGCATGAACATTATGAAGGTGTACTGCCTTGACGATGATCTCGATCGGTTTTGCTTCCGCCTGGACAGGTCGGCATATCCAGATCCCGTCGTCTCCATCAGTCGTGGCGGAGGCCCGTGGATCCTGCTCGTGCCAGGACAGGATTGGAACTGGTACGATGATCAGGTGACAGCGGAAGTCATCCTCGATCCCCCATATAACAATGGCGAATACTTCTATCTCAGGGTCGAGTATGCCGGCCAGCCGCGCATGGTAGCGGTCGGTCCAGTGGTCGCCGGCTTCGGCTTCGACACGCACGGCGACGATGTTCCCTTGTTCTATACAGTAGTCGAGCCCTGGTATGCTTACATGTGGCTCCCGGTGAAGGATGACGGCGACAACTGGAATTGCGACAAGGCCACCGCCGACCTGTCGATCACGGTGCCCTCCGGCATGATAGTGGTGTCCAACGGTGTCTTGCCGCCCGGAAAGGTTGGACACACAGATCAGGTGACCTACGAGTGGTCAACGAATTATGACACTGCCGCCTATCTATTCGCCATTGCGGGAACGGATTATCACAAAGTAACACGGTTTTACGGAGACATGCCGGTTGAGCTGTACTTCTGGCCGGAGCCCGAGGGGTTGCTGAATCCAGTCTACCTGTCGGAAAAGATCGAGAAGTGGTCACGTGTGCTCGACATGCTGGCGCTCTTCGAGAACCTGTACGGAACGTATCCGTTCATTGCCGAGAAATACGGCATTTATCAGTGGCCGAAATATGCTCCGCCGCCCTTGGATGACAAGATCGTGGGGGCCATGGAACACCAGACCATTTCAGGTCAATACGGCAATTGGAGAAGCATGCAAGCCGGCTTCCCGCGGGTGGAGGCGATCACGGCCCATGAACTCTCGCATTCGTGGTGGGGGAACGAGATCACGATCGCCCACTGGAACGACATGTGGCTCAAGGAGGGACTGGCCACGTACTCAGAGGCCCTTTGGTTCGAGAAACATCCCTACCCGGATACCATACCTGGCGGGGGCGGATTCCCAACCTTGCGGCGCTACATGCTGACCAATCACCACCATCTAGTTCTATTCCCCCTCTCGAATCACGACAGCGCTTACGTGTACGACATCTCTGAGCCCGGGGACCTTTTTGCCGGAGATCCGATCTACAACCGATCCACCTGGATCATGCACATGCTCCGACACACGGTTGATCCCGTGTACGGCGACGGCAACGAGACGGATTTGTACTTCGATATTCTCACAGGCTTCCGCGCCGCCCAGGCATCCTTGGGTTGCGCAACCACGGCAGACTTCCAGACCGCGGCCGAAACCGTGTGCAACGACAACGGGCTCTATGATGACTGGGAAGACTACCCCGGCCACCCGCATGGCGGGGAATACCACAATCTCGACTGGTTCTTCGGCGATTGGGTGTACAGCGGCGGCGCACCGGCATACCGCTACTCTTGGGAAAACGAGTGGGTCGGCTTGCAAAGGTACCTCCGTCTCAACGTGCGGCAGACGCAGCAGGTATGGCATCCGTCCGACCCGATCTTCACCATGCCGATCGACCTCAACATCACAACACTCACACTGAACGGCCTCGTGGAATCCAAGCTCGTGATCTGGAACGATCAAGAGGAACAGGAATATGTATTTCCACGGGACGGCCTCGTCCGCTGGATAGAACTCGATCCCGGGAACTGGATTCTGAAACGCTGGGCCATACCCGAGATCCTCGGGTTCCACCTCGACCTCGGCCCGACTCTCGACACCTCCGAACCCGTCGTGGCCCTAAACAACCGGGCTCAAGCGGCGGTCAGCTTGGATTCCGGCAGCAATGCCTTCATGTGGCTGGCAGAACCATATTACGGCTTGGATGCTGGGCTGACCGATCTTGGAACATTGCCGGATGCGACGTCGAGTACGGCCTATGACATCAATTACGCCGGTCAGATCGTCGGCGAGTCGGGTGGACACGCCTTCATCTGGGAGCCCGAGCTGGCAGCTAGTCAGGACATCGCTATGTTCCCATTGCCGACCGGCGAGAACATGTCGGTGGCCCACGGCCTCAACAACGTGGGCCAGGTCGTCGGCTACGCGGGCGACGATGAGGACAACTGTGATGCTGTCCTGTGGCAATACAACGGAAGTTGGGTAGCTACAGTGCTCGAAGGGCTCGACGGAACGGATACGAAAGCTGTGGCCATTAATAACAGTGGACAAATTGCCGGCAACTCGAAAGCCGCATCAGGCGAGACGCACGCCGTGATCTGGGAATTCGATTACGAGAGCGGAGCCTGGGTGATCGTGGAAGATTTGGGTTTCAGACACGCGTTCGATATCAGCGAGTCGGGCGATAGTGTCGGACGTAATCTCGTAGGGGGATATGCCGTGCTATGGAGGCGGACTACTTCCCGCATGGTCACTGAGGTCCAACTTGCCGCGGCGGGGAGTGTCTCGTACGCCATCAATCGAGATGGGCAAGTAGTCGGCGAAGACAATGGTCGGGCCTTCCTCTGGCTGCCTGAACCTAACTATGATCTAGAGGCAGGTTTGTACGATCTCAACGACCTGATCGACATCGGTAGCTGCGGGATTCTCAAGGCTGCTTGGGACATCAATGACGCCGGGCAGATTGTGGGTTACTGGGAGGTCGGCGGCGACCCCACGCCCCACGTCTTCCTGATGAATCTGGCCGGCATCGCCGATTGCGGCGGTTCCTACGCCGGGACACCGGATTTGTGTGATATTCTGAACTGCCCGCCGGAGGACCTGAACTGTGCCGATTGCAACGGCAACTATTTCCCGGACGAGTGCGACATTAGCGAGGGCATCAGTCAGGATTGCCAAGCCAACGGTATACCGGATGAGTGTGATATCGCGTCCTTAACGAGCTGTGACTTCGACGAGAACGGCGTGCCCGACGAATGCGAGTGGCCGGAGATCTGTCCGGGCGACAGCAACTGTAATGATTGGATTAGCTGGGAGGACATCGACTACTTCGTCGCGGCGATGAACAACAATGTGGACGCTTGGAAGAACATGTTCGACGAGACCCCGACTTGCCCCTTCGCGAATAACGACGTGAACGGGGATTGCACCGTCAATTGGCGGGACATCGATCCGTTCGTGGAGCTGATCAACACGACCTGTCCGTAAAAAAGTGCCCGCGCAGGAGAGGGCACTTTTGCGAAGCAGCAGCGGCCGGCCGGTGACGAACTCAGCGGCCGGCCGCCTGCTTTACCCGAAAAATTCACCGCTGAGCACGCAGAGACCACAGAGAAGAATATATAAGTACTTATAGCAAGACGCGTTTTACACTCTGTTAAAACGGGACACGTAGTAATATCGTCACAACTTCTTTCTTTACAACACTCTGCGTTCTTAGCGTTCTCTGCGGTGTGAAATGTCCAGCTTAGAACCTGTCCCATAACCTTGGCACGGCTGTGTCAGCCGTGACCGAGGGGGCATATTCTAATCGTGCCGTGAATAACCCGGATTACTCAAACACAAACCGGCTGCCCACGCGGCATTCCACGCAGCGGTCAGGCAATTCGGCCCAGATTTTCCGGGTCGCCGGGCCGCCGGTGCAATGGGCGGGCGCGACTACCTGTACGTCGTACCGCCGCAAGGCCGCCACGGTCTCGATGATACGGGCTTCGTTGGCGTGTAAGAGGTGCATGCCTCCAAGCACGGCATGAATGCGATCCCGGCCGGTTAACTCCAATACGTAGTCCAGCGTGTTGACGACCCCGGCGTGGGCACAACCCAGGACGACCACCAGGCCTCTACGGGACTCGATGTACAAGGCCTGGTCATCGAGTAACGGATCGGGCTGGGTGCGGGCTTCATTGAGGTAAAAGCCCCCGTCCGGTTCTTCAAAGGCATGGCGGCGGGGAATCTCGCCGGTGACCCACACGCCGTCCGTCACCGCGGTAGGGGTCAAGCTCAAGATCAGCCGGGCCACCTGGTGACGGAGTTGGTCGGCATCATGGATCGGGGGAGACGCCGACTGCGCGCCGCTTGGGCCGCGCCGCGAGAACCGCAGCCGGAACGCGGCGGGATGCGCGTAGAGGTTGGCGCCGGCGAAACGCGACAACTCGGCCGCCAGCCCGCCGACGTGGTCATAGTGCCCGTGGCTGAGCACCACCGCGTCGGTGCTTTCCAACCCCACGCCGAGCCGTTCGGCGTTGTGCGCGAGGGCCAGCCCTTGCCCGGTATCGAAGAGGATCTTGCGGTCGTCCGCTTCGATCCACAGCGCCCAGCCATGCTCGGCCAGGAGATGGCGTTGGCCGGTGCAGTTTTCCGCGAGCACGGTTATGCGTAGTTTAGTGATCACAGGCTGTTCGCTTAGCGGTAGAATATCCGGATGGAGAAGCCAGCATGAAACGCATGAAACGGTTGCTAATGATACAGCTTATTTTCTACTTGGTCTACCTGCTGCTCATCATCCTGGGCATTTTCCTGCTGTGCAATCTCATTCCCGACGACGTCCGCCAAGCGGTTCAAGAGACGTATTTCTCAGATAATCCGGGCTAGCAGTCTGTCGGACTTAG
>JAGMDK010000272.1 GCA_023128695.1 Phycisphaerae bacterium | reverse complement strand
AGCCGCGGCTCGCCGGGAGGCTCGCCCTCCCATGGCGACGGACTTTTTCTGAAATTGCTTTAGCGGCCCTTGGTTGCGCCGCGCAAGATGTTACCCGCAGATAGGAATCCCTCATGTCTGACGCCATCGCCAGGAAAGTTGCCACGGACATGCAGTCCGCTTCGTGGATACGCGAGATGTTTGAGAAAGGCCGCCGACTCAAAGCCGAGCTGGGGGCCGAGAAGGTCTACGATTTTTCACTCGGCAACCCGAACGCGGACCCGCCGGAGGCGTACTTCGCGGCGTTGCGGTCCGTGGCCGCCGAACGCGACGCCGCCCGGCACCGCTACATGCCGAACGCCGGCTTCGACGAAACGCGGGCCGCGGTGGCCCGCTTTGTCAGCCGGGAGTATCGGCTGGAAATCGACGGCCCGTCCGTGATCCTCACCACCGGGGCCGCCGGCGGAATGAACGTCGTGCTCCACGCGATCTGCAACCCCGGCGACGAAGTGATCACGCTGGCGCCGTTCTTCCCCGAGTACCGTTTTTACATCGAGCAGGCCGGCGCCAAGATGGTCTTGCTCCAAACTGACGAAGTATTTCAGCCGGACCTCGAGGTCATCGCCGCGGCCCTGACCGAGCGCACGCGGGCCGTCCTCATCAACACGCCGAACAATCCGTCCGGGGCGGTGTATACCGCTGAGAAGTGCCGCGCGCTGGCCGAGCTGCTCGGCAAGCATGACCGCCCGGAGCGCCCGCTGTACCTGGTGTGCGACGATCCCTATCGGCGCATCATCTATGACCTTGACTGGTGCCCGACGCCCGCCCACTACTACCCGCGCACGATTCTTGTGTCGAGCTACTCGAAGGACTTGAGCATTGCCGGCGAGCGGGCCGGGTACGTCGCCGTGCCGCCGGCGGTGCCTGATAAACTGCTGCTGCTCGGGGCGCTGACGATGCTCAACCGCACGCTGGGCTTTGTGAACTCGCCGGCCTTCACTCAGCGCGTCATCGCCCGCTGCGCCGAGGCCTTGTGCGACGTTGGCTTCTACCAGCAAAACCGCGACCTGCTGTGTGACGCGCTGCGCGAGTACGGCTACGAGCTGGTCAAGCCGCGCGGAGCCTTGTACGCTTTTCCGAAGACCCCGCTGGAAGACGACGCGGCCTTTGTGGACAGCTTGCTGGCGCATCGCATCCTCGCCGTCCCGGGCCGCGGTTTCGGGCGTCCGGGTTACATGCGGGTGAGTTTCTGCGTGGCCCGGAAGACGATCGAGGACGCACTGCCGGGCTTCAAAGCGGCAATCGAACAGGTCGGGACTTAGCAGTCCGCCGCAAAATCCTGTAGCGGCCGGGCTCCGTACCGGCCGTTGTTCTAGGCGAGCATTTTCCCGTGTTCTACGGCCGGTACGGAGCCCGGCCGCTACATTGTGTGGCACCGGCTTCCAGCCGGTGGGACGGCCGGTACGGAGCCCGGCCGCTACATTTTCCGGCCGACGCCGACTATTGCGGCGGACTGATAGGTAATCAACAAGGAGCATCGCATGGCGGCCAAGAAAATCCTGCTGCTGGTGGGCGATTTCGTGGAAGACTACGAGGCGATGGTCCCGTTCCAGATGCTGCATCTGGTCGGGCACCAAGTGCACAGCGTTTGCCCCGGGAAGAAGGCCGGCGAGTTCGTCAAGACGGCCGTGCATGATTTCGAGGGCGACCAGACCTACTCCGAGAAGCCCGGCCACCGCTTCGCGCTGACCGCCTCCTTCGACGACGTCGATCCAACCGAGTACGACGCGCTGGTCATCCCCGGCGGACGCTCGCCCGAATACCTCCGCCTCAACGAACGCGTGCTCACGATCGTGCGGCATTTCTTTGATGCGAACAAGCCGGTCGCCTCCATCTGTCACGGCCAACTGGTGCTGGCAGGCGCGGGCGTGCTCAAGGGGCGCACCTGCACGGCCTATCCGGCGGTGATGTGCGACGTGGTGCAAGCCGGAGCGAAATGGGTAGCCGCCAACGAGACCGCCTCCAACGCCGTGGTGGATGGCAACCTGGTCACCGCGCCGGCGTGGCCCGCGCATCCGGAGTGGATGGGCAAGTTCCTGCAACTGCTGGGCACGACTATCGGAACTTGACCGCGAGCGGCGGAAAGGGTTTTTCCGCAGGTGCGAGAAAGGATTCTCGCACCAGCAGGTAGAGAAGAGCCGCGGGCTTCAGCCCGCGCGGTGTTCCGCGGGAGAGGAACATTATTCATCGCGAACGACCGCGCGGGCTGAAGCCCACGGCTCTTCGTAGTTCTATGGTGTTTCCTTCGTCGCGAAACTTATGAATAGTATTACTAGGCAAAGGAGGATAGCCATGATGGGGAGAAGCCGGCGGCTGCTACGTGGGACAGCGCAACTTGTAACAATACTAGCGTTGATAACCACGGGACCCGCCGTCGCCCAGGTGCCGATCAAGGTGCTCGATGTCGGCGTCGGGAACACCGCCAGGCCGGATATCGCCTTCGACCACAACGACCAGATCGTCGTTTCTTATCGACATGAGGGGGACCATGCTCTGTACATCGCGATGAGCGAGTTCGGCTGGGCGTCGACGCTGATCGAGGCCGACACGGTTGACTATAACTGCTCGGCCTCCATCGCACTGGATTCGCAGGGTTATTGGGCCGTCACCTATTACGACGAGTTCCATGATCTGCTCAAGGTCGCCGGGCCGGCCCTGACGCTGAGCGGCGATTTCGAGCCCGACGGCGACGTGGACCTGAACGATTTCAACACGTTTTCTACCTGCCAGGCGGGGCCGGATGAGGTTACTCCCCCGCCCGGATGTGATCCGGCGGATTTCGACGCCGCCGATCTCGATTGCGACGAGGATGTGGATTTGGCGGATTTCAGTATCTTTCAGACGGCGTTCACGGGGTGAGCGGCCCCCGGCGTTTGCTGTGCCCGTGTATCACGGAATGACGGGGCCCGGCCGCTACATTGTGT
>JAGMDK010000271.1 GCA_023128695.1 Phycisphaerae bacterium | reverse complement strand
AGCCGCGGCTCGGCGGGAGCCTCGCCCTCCCGACGAACGTCAGACGTTTTCTGAAACGGTACTAGGCGGCACTGGCGGATGCGCAGGCCGCGGTCCGCATCGAGCAGGCGACGGTCCGCGGTGTCGAAGAGACGGTTGAGTTCCAGCACCCGTTCCGCTTGACGGGCTCCCAGCGCGCGGAGCCGTTGCCGAAGCGGCGTCAGCGCCTCGGTCCGAAATTTGGCCTCGATCTCGGTGCCCATGCAAATTCTCGCGGTTGACAGCCGCCGGGTTGCGGGCCATGCTAACCGACGTTGACGGGCTTGCATATCGGCGCGGCCAACAGCCCGAGACGAGAGAAAGGCGCGGCGACACGGTCCGGAGCCACACGGGGTCTGCGTTGCGGCCCGGATCGACAGGGAAGCGAGTCGTATCCATGCGATCAAGCAGTGTACTGACAGCGGCGCTTGTGATGCTGGCGGTCGGCGGCCCACTTACTCTCGGGCAACCGCAAAGCGGAGAGGCCGAAGAACGCTTCTTCCGCCAGCAACGGCTGATCGACGAGCAACTCCAGCAACAGCGGACCGAGACGGCCCCGTTGGACTCGCTGCTCGATTGGCAATGGGGCGGCTGGCTCGAATACTACCTCTTCCACTACGACGACGGCGTGCAAGCCTCGCGCGTCGTCCAGCGGCCCGGGCTGGCGGTCTGGACCCGCCTGCGGATCGACGGCGGAGCCCACGAGCTATTCGCCCGCATCAAGCTCCGCTATACCTACTTCAACCCCGGCGACCAGATCGACCGGCAGCAGGACTGGTGGGGCCCGAACTTCGATCAGGCTTGGTACCAGATCGACGTCGGCCGGGCCTTTCGGCTGGGTCAGCCGTCGGACCCGCTCCAATTGCGGGCCCGGATCGGGCGGCAGTCCGTCCGCTTCGGAACCGGCTACACCCTGGACATGCCGCAGGATGCTGTCCTGCTCGATGGAAAAGTGTACGACCTGCGGGTGCTGGGCCTGTTCGGCAAGTCCATCGGTAGCTTCCCCAATATCGACCGCAGCGATCCGGTCGACAGCCACAGCGACCGGCTCTTCTACGGCGTGCAACTCTCCTACGAAGGCTGGCAACGCCACGTGCCGTTCGTCTACGCCTTGTGGAACAACGACCGCACGGACGAGCGGCCGAAGGAGTGGTTGCAGAACTACAGCTACGACAGCGTTTACTTCGGTGTCGGTGCCCGCGGCGAGCTACTGCCTAACCTGAATTACTGGGCCGAGGGCGTCTTCGAGTCCGGCCACAGCTACGGCGACGGGGCCTTTTCCCAGAAAGATTACATCGAGGCCTTCGGCTGGGACGTCGGGCTCGAGAAGCTCTTCAACGTGCCTCTGCGGCCGCGGCTGGCGGCGGAATACATGTTCGCCAGCGGCGACAGCAACCGCTTATACAGCCCGACCAATGCCGCCGGCGGTAATCGCGGGACCCGCGAGGACACCAGCTTCGTCGGCTTCGGCTTCCGTGACACGGGTATGTCGCTGGCACCGACGATGAGCAATCTGCACGTTTGGCGTATCGGCGGCTCGCTGGCCCCGCTCGAAAAGATCACGTTGTTCCGCGATTTCGAGATCGGCACGAACTGCTTCCTATATCACAAGAACCGCCGACGGGCAGCCATCAGCGATCCCCTGGCCGACCGCTTCCACGGATACGTCGGCTGGGAGATGGATTACTTCATCAACTGGCGTCTGGCCTCCGACCTGTCGTGGACCATACGCTGGGGTACGTTCTTCCCCGGCAGTGCCTTCAGCGACCGGAGCACGCGGCACTTCCTTTTCACCGGGGTCACGTGGAGTTTCTAACTGTGCCTACGCCGAAAAAAAACCGGGTCTCAGTCCGCAGTGCGGTTTGTTGCACGGCCCTACTCGCCGTAGCTCTGGCGGGCCTCGCCGCGACCGGCTGTCAAACAACGCTGTCCCACGCCACCACCCAGCCGGCGGTGCCGCGCGACAGCAACGCCGAACTAGTCCTGTACATCAGTGACCAGTCCTTTATCACGGCCGAGCCGGCCTACCGGGCGGTCTACCTGCTGGCCAAAGGTGCGCCGTTCACCGGCGAGTTTGATGAGTTGACCGAGACCCTCCGCGCGGAGCGCTTAATCGGCCGCTGGGTGTATCCCTCGGACCGCATCCTCGACCGGGCCGCGGTCGGCTTTATGATCTGCCGGGCCTGCCGGATTCGCACCGGGCTCAACTGGAACCTGACCGGGCTCGGCCGCTACGCCTGGCGGGAGCTGATCTATCACAAAATCGCCGCCGGGGGGAGCGAGCTCAATTACATGAGCGGCGGAGAGTTCGTCGGCCTCCTGGCGCGGGCGGAAGACTATCTCGCACGTACGGGCAAGCATGATGCCCAGCCGGTCGAGCTGGGCTCAGAAGGGGAATAGGTAAGCAGACTGCTGTGAAAGTCCAGGACGCCGCATTGCCGATAGCATCAGACCTCCGATTTTGACGTTCATCACAAGCATATTTATTGCAATGGTCTGGGACGAACCCTACTCGCCACACAACTGGCATACTCTTCGTGTCCTTCGTGCCCTTCGTGGTTGGAATAGAACCACGAAGGGCACGAAGTGGCGTTAGGCCGTTTTTTTCGACGGACGGTTTAGCGGGGGATGAACGGATGCCGCGCAATGACGAAAAAGATGCCGGCACAGAGAGCCAACGCGATCACGCCCGCGTTCAGGAAGAATCCCAGCCAGGAAAGTCGTGAGCGCGTATTACGGCGTTGTCCGGCGCTGTTCAGACCAATGAAGAAACCGACGGCGCCGACCGCGAGGGCGATAAACAAAACCAGACCCAACAATGGCTGATACATGGATTTCGGGTTGAAACTCACCCAAAAGGTCTCGAAATCGGTGAAGTTTCGCCAGAGCAAGCCCGCCGCCAGCAAGAACGCCACCCCGCCCACCGCGGCCAAAACGATGCTCAGGGTCGCCTGATTCTCGTATGTAAACTTCGATTTCTTGCGCGCCACTTCGTTACCTTTCTTTCTCGCCGCTACGTACCGGCCGGCACCGTCGGCGAGTATTGTCCCATGTTGCTCATCCCATCGCCACATTGTAGCGTGGGGGCCCAGGTTGCCTACCGGCCCCGGTTCCCTCCGGCGGCCCGGACAGATTATTGCGAAGAACGTTATGACCAAGCCCGCAAGCAGCAATCGGCCGCAAAGAAACAGTAACAAGATCCGCAGAGCCGCGGATTTCAATCCGCGCGGCCCCGCGCAAGCTAAAGCCCGCGGCTCCTCACGGGGGTCTGGGGCAGGTGCTCTAAAACTGGGGGTGCTCATCTCCGGCGGGGGCACGACGCTGGAAAACCTGATCAACCGCATCCGCGACGGCCGCCTGCGCCGCGCGACGATCGCGCTGGTGATCAGTTCGCGCGGCAACGTCCGCGGCGTGGATATCACACGCCAGGCCGGCTTACCCCTCGAGATCATCCGCAAACGCGAGCATCCCGAGGAGGCCGCCTTCTCCGACGCGATTACCGCCGCCCTGGACCAAGCCGGCGTGGACCTGGCGGTCCTGGCGGGCTTCCTGTGCTTCTGGCGCCTGCCGCCGCACTTCGAGGGCCAAGTCCTGAACATCCACCCGGCCCTGCTGCCGGCCTTCGGCGGTAAGGGAATGTACGGCCTGCGAGTGCACGCGGCGGTGCTAAAAGCCGGGCAGACCGAGAGCGGCTGCACGGTGCACCTCGTCGACAACCAGTACGACCACGGCCCGGTCGTGGCTCAGACCCGCGTCCCCGTCCAGCCGGACGACAACCCGGAGACCCTCGCCCGCCGGGTCGGCATCGCAGAGCGGGAACTCTACCCCCAGGTAATCCAACAGGTGGCCGACAACGGCCTCGAATGGCTAAAGCTCCGTCAAGCGTCAATTGATGGGTAGGGCAAGCGAACGGTAGGGCGGGTGAGCGGTAGGGCGAGTGAGCGGGAGGGCGAGTGAGCGGGAGGGCGGGTGAGCGGGAGGGCGGGTGAGCGGGAGGGCGAGGCTCCTGCCGAGCCAAGAGCGCCGCGGCTCAACGGGAGGGCGAGACGGGTGACCCACGATGTCCCAACGTGGGTTCACGATTTCATTCCCCAAGCAGCCTTGTTCGCTTCGTACCTACACAGGTTGAGATGCGAGGAAAAATCGTGCCCCCACGTTCGGAGAACGTGGGCCACCCGTCAAAGGGTGCCTGACATCTCCGGCGCACCGCTCGTCAATTCCACAGAAGCCC
>JAGMDK010000270.1 GCA_023128695.1 Phycisphaerae bacterium | reverse complement strand
CCCTAAGTCCGACAGACTGCTAGTCGAACGGCTGGGAACCGAGTAGCATTCTGTTGATCGACGGACTGCGATAAATGAGGAGCCCATGATGCGAGCATTCCTGAAGCAGGGCGCGTGGCGGTTGGCCGCCGTAGCGAGTGGGACGGTGGTCTTCATGAGCGGGTGCGACCCTCAATTGCGCGCCTCGGTGGAGAACGGGATTATCACCAGCTCGAGTAGCCTGTTGGCGGCTTTCCTGCGGGCGTTCATCGAAGTCAACCAGGAGGCCCAGTCCAACACTACGGCCCGCGCGTTGTTTGATTTCGCCGAGCAGGTCCTCGCTTAGCAGATCCGTGGAAACTCAACAGCTACCAAGCAATGTAGCGACCGGCCCCCATGCCGGCCGTTCCACCGGCTGGAAGCCGGTGCCACACTTTGTAGCGGCCGGCTCCCGTGCTACATAAAACCAGGAAGAGCCGCGGACTTCAGTCCGCGCGGTGTCCCGGAGGAATGGAAGGGCTTCTTCTACACCTGCGGGTAATCGCTGTCATGAGCCTCCCAGCGGTTGTCGAACCGCTGATACGTTACCCGCCGCCGCATCCGCCACGCCGTCGCCAGCAGACCGCCGCCGGTAAGGATGAAGATGCCGGCCACGACATACGCGAGCAGTTGCGGCCACACGTAGAGCAGCACCCCGATCACAATCAGCAGCACACCCAGCAGCGCCGGTCCGAGCCAGAAGCCGCTGGGGCTGTCAGACGACCATTGGAAATGCATCTGCAATCCTCTAGCAAGAGAACCAGACATCACGCTTGAGCCGAGCGTGGTCCCCTGTCATGATAGCGGTTGGCGGGTTTGACGGCGAACCGAAATGAGGCGGCACGCGCGATGACCGACGAAGTCCTGCTCAGCATCCACGACCTGCGCGTGCAGTACGGCAACTTCCTCGCCGTCGACGGCCTCTCGCTCGAACTCGCCGGCGGGCAACTCCTGGGGCTCGTGGGTCCCAACGGGGCGGGGAAGACCACGACACTGCGGGCGGCGGCGGGCTTGCAGCCGATCAGCACCGGCAGCGTGCGCGTCATGGGCTGGGACGTGTTCAAGGAGCCGACGCTCGTCGGGCAACACCTGGGTTTCACACCCGACACACCCGCCGTCTACCAGGGCCTGACGGTCGAGCAATTTCTGGATTTCATCGGGCAGTGTTACGGCCTGACGCCCACCGACCGGGCCGAGCGCGGCGACCACTGGCTCGAACTCCTCTGGCTCAAGGACAAGCGAACCGCGAAGATTCAGACCCTCTCGCGCGGCATGCGCCAACGACTGGCCGTGGCTCGCACCCTGCTCAGCGACCCGCACGTCGTGCTGCTGGACGAGCCGGCGGCGGGCCTCGACCCGGCCGGGCGGGTACAGTTCCGTCAGCTCCTGGCCAGCCTCCGCGATCAGGGCAAGGCGATCATCGTTTCCTCTCACATCCTGGCCGACCTGGCGGACTACTGCACGCACATCGCGATCATGGAGCACGGCCGGCTGCTGAAGTACGGCACCGTCGCCCAGGTTGCCGGCGCCGCCGGTCACGAACGGTGCAATTACCAGGTTACTCTGGCGCGCTCGGTCGGCGACGCGGCCCAGCGGCTCGCCGGCTTGGAAGGCGTGACGCAGTTGCAGCTCGACGGTAGCCGACTGACGCTCGAGTTCGACCGGGATCGCGCCGCGGCGGCCGGCCTCCTGCGGCAACTGTTGGCGGTCGGGCTCCCGGTAGCCGAGTTCCGCGCCCTCGAGCCCGATCTGGAACAGGCCTATCTCCGTAGCGGGATCGAACAGGTGGATTGAACATGCTGCTCAGCCCTCTCACTCGCGTGAACTTCCAACTTGCCGGCGGCTGGCGGCAAAACATGCTCATCGCCGGCGCGTATCTCGCGCTGGTTGTGCTGATCTCCAACGTGGCCTATCGCTCGTCAGAACCGGGTGATCGAAATACCATCACGACCGTCCTGCTGACGATCATCACCGTTGTGCAGGGCCTGATCGTTCTGCTCCTGGCCCCGGGCGCGGTGCGGAAAGCGGTGCTGCGCGACTTTCAGACCGGGATGATCGACTCCCATCGCGTGACACCGCTCAGCGGCCTGAACCTGGTGCTCGGATATCTGACCGGGCCGACGTCCCAGGCCCTGCTGCTCTACGGCGTGGGCCTGCTGCTCGGGGGGTACTTCGCCGGCGCGTACGGCCAATCGCTCGGTTTTACCGGGCTGATGCTCTCCGGCTGGTACTTCTCGCAACTCTGCATGTTGACACTGGCACTCCTGCTATCGGCTCTCGTATTGCTGTCCGCCCTGGCCTCGGACGGCAAGACGAACATCATGGCCCTGCTCGTCATCGTGGGAGTGCTCGGCGGGTGGTTCCTGTTGCCGTTCGTGCCCGGATTGGCGCTGCTGCTGGGCGTCATGAGCGCGGGCTTGCTAATACAAATGCTTGGCCGCACCGGCCCGATTACATCTAACTCGATGGTCACCGCCTGGGCGATGGTCCTTCAGGTCGCCCTTACGCTGATCCTGCTCCGGGCGGCGTGCCGGAAAATCCGGGCGCCCGACCGGGCGCTCTTCAGCATTCGCCTCGGCTTGATCCTTCTCACGGTGATGGGAGTCACGTTGGTGCTCGGCTGGCACTTCTTCAGCGACATCGCCGGCCTGTTCGGCCCGTCTTATGCGACTTCCGCGCAATGGTTCGGTTCGACGACCGCGTTCCTCCTGGTAGCGCTATTTCCATTGGCGGCGGTCGCGACCGAGCGTTACCGCCGCGGCCGGGTGACGGCCCTGACCACAAATCGCCCGCCGGCGATGCTGGATACCGTGGACTTGTTGCCGATCCTGCTGACGATCATGACGTTCGCCGTGATGGGCCTGATGCTCCCAGTAGGTCTGGAACTCCGCCTGCACCATGAGCGCTTGACCGTGGCCTTACCGTTAATAGCGGCGGTCGCGCTCAGTCTCTGGACGGATTACGCCTGTATCTATATTACTCTGGTGCGTGGTAAGCGTATGTTTTGGATCCTGGTGTTGTCGTGGGCAACGTTGAAGGGTGTTCCACTGATGGTGGAGGGGGCGGCCGCGGTCATTGCGGAGATGGCGGGGCAGGGGATGGAGATATCATGGCAATTCGCCGGCTTTTCACCGATCGGCACCCTGATCGTCGTCTCCGAGGAGCAAAATCCCTGGCCGGGCCTGGCGGCGCAGCTTGTCATCGCCGTGCTCGGAACCGTCCTGGCCCTGCGCCTGCGGCGAAAGCTGCTGCCGACAGAATACAGAATATAGAATACAGAATATAGAATATAGCGTCAATCCCGTCCACACGCGGGCAGCCGTTCTGTATTCTGTATTCTCTATTCTGTATTTCATCAGTTGCTCCCGTCTTTCAAGTTACTCTCGATCGCCTTATACAAAGCTACGCCGTACAGGTCGCTGCCCTGGGCCAGGATCACGCCCGTGTCGCCGTCCACGAGGAACGCCGTCGGGATGGCGTTGACGCCGTAAGCGCCGGCGATGCCCCGCGCTCCCCTGTAAACCTGTTCCCAAGGCATCTTCTGCTCTTTGACATACTGCTCGACCCGCGCCCTGGGCACGCGCTGCACCTCGTCGAGCGTGACGCCGACAATCTCCAGACCCCGGCCGTGATACTTCTCATAGGCCGCGACCAAATGCGGGATCTCGACCCGGCAGGGCCCGCACCAGGTGGCCCAGAAATCCACCAACACCAGCTTTCCCTTGTAGTCGCTTGGGAAATTGATGCTGTGGCCGGAGAGCGTAGCGGCCTGAAACGCCCTGGCTTGCGGGCCGCCTGCATCGGCGCGACCCGGACCGGGCCGCTGGGCCGCCAGACCACACCGGGAACTCCCGCACAACTGGAGGTATGCGAAAGCGCCGATGCCGGCGACTAACACGATGGTCCAGGCATATTTCATACACATCTCCAATACTCGGCAGAGCGTCCTTGGAATCCATCGGCCGGCCGCTCCACCAGATACTAACCGCTACCTAGTGCTCTGTCGCTACTCGATTGATGGATAAAGCCTCTTCAGCTTGATTCTTGCGTCTGTGGCGGTTGATGGGTGGCACGGCCGTGTCGGCC
>JAGMDK010000027.1 GCA_023128695.1 Phycisphaerae bacterium | reverse complement strand
CCGGTGGGACGGCCGGCACGGGGGCTGGCCGCTACATTTCCGGCCGAAGCCGACTCTTGCGGCGGACTGCTAAGTCACAAATTCGTTCAAGAAGCAGGCCTGCCGCATCACCGCGATGGGGGCCGCTTTTCCCTGCCAAGATTCGAATTGCGCCGCGGCCTGCCTGATAAACATCTCGCTCCCGCTGACAACCTGGCAGCCGCGCTCTTGCGCAGCGCGCAGGAGCCGCGTCCGAGCCGGACGGTAGATGGTGTCGAACACGAGCGTTTCCGGGCGCAGGGCCTCAGCGGGCAACGGGGTCTCATCAACCGCGGGCCACAATCCGAGTGCGGTACAATTGATGAGTATGCGGGCAGTATACTGATCGCGCTCCTCCCACGGTTTCCACGCGCAGCGCAACTCCCGCGCCAGGGTCTCGGCTCGCTCGGCCGTTCGATTATAGATCGTGACCTCACAATCCTGCTCGCGCAGGGCCGTTGCCACGGCGCGTGCGACCCCGCCCGCGCCCAGGATCGCAACCTCGAGGTCACGCCAGGGGATTTCCCCGCCCCGCCAAGCGGCTTGCAATGCCGCCAGTGCCCCGCCCGCATCCGTATTCTCCCCCATCCAGCTTCCATCCCTTCGGCGAGTGAGTGTGTTCACCGCTCCACAGCGTCGTGCCGACGGGCTGACGTGGTGTCCGCGCTGGTCCAGCCAACATAAGGCGTGCTCCTTGTGTGGGAGCGTGACGCTCAGTCCGACGATGTCGAGCGCGGCCTCTTGCGTTACGCAGTCCATGAAGGCTGCAAAGTCAGCATAACCCGGACACACCGGCAGCCGGACGTAGACGCCGTCGCTGTCGGCCGCGGCCAGGGCGGCGTTGTGAATTTGCGGGCCGAGCGAATGGCTGACCGGCCAGCCCACCACGCCGTAGACACGCGTGTCCGGGCCGATCCGCTCCCAGCGATACAGATCGCGTAATTCCGGGATCGTGGGCTGACCTGGGGCGGATTCGTCTCCGGAGCGGAGGGTGGCAAATGTCAGATACGCGCCGCATTTGCGCGCCAGGATACGCGTCGGCAGGCCGGCTTCGCCCATCGCCAAGGCGATCAGTTTTCGCGCCCCGCCCCGCCGGCGGAGCTGCGCCAGCACCCGGCAGGCGTCGGTCGCATCGCGGGCAGTGAACACCGCTTTGATCACCTCAGCCGAGGTTTGGCTCAGGCGGTCAAAAAGAGAATCGAGATCGTCCGGGGTGCCCGAAAAATCGTGGTGCGAAAGAATGAGCAGATTCTTCGCCCGGCGAGCAGCGCTGGCGGCGGTGGAACCTCCGGCTTCGGCCGCCCGGCTCTCACCCGTTTCACACACCCGCTCGATCTTCTGGCGCACATTCGCGGACCGCTGCCAGGTCGCGTACTCGACGTCGATGTATCCGGGCCGGAGCAGGCCGAGGCGCTCGATGAGCGCGACCCGCTCGGCCTCGTCGCGGGAAAATAGGGGACCTTCTTCTTTTCGGCCACCGCCCTCCTCACCCGACCGCACTGTGAGGATCAGCGGCAGGAGCCGGGGTCCTTTGAGCAGCGCCTCCACCCCGGCAACGTCGCCGATACGGTCCACCCGCAACTCGACCAAATCCGCGCCGGCGGCTTGTGCCGCCCGAACCTGCTCGCCCAATGGCGGCATGGGAGAGGTAATCGGTACTGCCAACAAAGTGGATGAAGACACCATGGACTCCCAAGAGTCGGGGCCTGGACGCTACGTCTAGAAACTAGAGACTAGAAACTAGAAACTAGACCTTATCACCTTGTCACGTTCCCACGTTCCCACTACATTATACGTCCGGCACGGAGCCCGGACGCTACATCTAGAAACTAGAGACTAGAAACTGGAAACTGGAAACTAGACCTTATCACCTTGTCACGTTCCCACGTTCCCACGTTCCCACTACATTATACGTCCGGCACGGAGCCCGGACGCTACATTGTGTGGCACCGGCATCCTGCCGGTGAAACGTCAAGGGCAAGTCGTATTCATCACCGCGACGAATAGATCGATGTCGCGCCAGTCTACATTGTCGTCGCCGTTCACATCGTTGTTGGCGAAGGGGCAACTGGGCGTGCCGGGCAGGAACATCTGCTGCCACTGCCAAATGTTGTTGTTCATCGCCGCGACGAAGTAGTCGATGTCGCGCCAGTTGATTTCGCCGTCGCAGTTGGCGTCCCCGCGGCAGGCCTCGCATTCGTCGGGCACGCTGTTCTCGTTGGTGTCCTGACTGGCACCGTAGAGGAGGTCGCAGGCGTCGGGGATGCTGTTGTTGTTGCAATCAAGGTAGTAAGTGGTCTCGTCCACGCCGGCATCGGGCCGGCAGTACACGGTGCGGTCGTCACCCTCGAAGTCCTCCGCCGGCAGGGACGGCGCGTTCTGGTCTCCGATGCCGATGCAGGGCGAGCCGTCCAGCAGGTGCAGGTCGTCGTCCTCGGTGCCAAGCGTGTCATCGGCGCCGTCGGGGTCCACGAGCAGCGGGTCGGCGTCGATGTTGTAATTGCCGGCGTAGGTGTCCAGGCCCTCAATGCAGGAGTGGTATACTTGCGGGTTGCCGCCGGAGACGAAGAACTGGGCGGATTCGAGGGTGCCGCTGCCGGCGGTGTTGCCCCAGAGGATGCAGTTGGTGACGGCGGGGCTGCTCGTGAACTGGTACATCCCGCCGCCGACCTGGGCCGAGTTCCCGTAGACGGTGCAGTTGGTGAAGACTCCGCTGCTGTGGTTGCGGTTGGCAATCGCGCCGCCGGCGCCGGCCGAATTGCCGGTGAAGGAACAGTTGGTCAGGATGGCATCAATAGCATTCCAGTTGGCGATGCCGCCGCCGCGGCTGGTGGCGGTATTGGCCCGGAAGGTACAGTTGCTGAAGGTAGGGGTGCAGTTGCCGAGGCCCTCCGGGTTATCGTTGTACACGCCGCCGCCGCTGCCGGTTGCGATGTTATCATTGAACGCGCAGTCGGTTAAGTTCGGGCTGCCGCCGTCGCAATTGTAGAAGCCGGCGCCGTCGGTGGCGTCATTATCCAGGAAATAGCAGCCGTCAAAGGTTGGATTGGCTTCCCAGGCCGAGTGCACGCCGCCGCCGTGGATGGCGAAGTTTTGATAGAAGGTGCAAGCTGTGAATACCGAATCGGACTCGTCGTTCTTGAGCGCGCCGCCGTAGTCGGCCGAGTTGTTGTTGAAAGCGCAATTGGTCAGAGTAGGGGTGTTTTCGTCACGGAAGAAGAGCGCCCCGCCGTATGCGGCCGAGTTACTGGTGAAGGTGCACCCGTCCAGCGTCGGGAAGCCGGCGTCACGGTGGAACAGCCCGCCGCCCGTGTCGCTCGCGGTGTTGCCGGTGAAGGTGCAGTTATTGAAAGTGGGATGACCTTCCCAAGCGGCGTAGACACCGCCGCCGTAGATGGCATGGTTCTGGTTGAATTGGCAGTCGGTCAACACGGTCTCGCCAGTGTGGTGGCACATGCCGCCGCCGTCATTGGCGGAGTTGTTGGTGAAGGTGCAATATTCCAGCGTTGTAACGTTATCGCCGTTGGTGAAGAGGCCGCCGCCGGACCAGGTGGCGATGTTATTCATGAAGGTGCAGCCGTCGAGCGTGGGGACTGATAGCTCGCCGAAATTGCCTATGCCGCCGCCGTCGTTACTAGTTGTGTTGCCGTCGAAATTGCAGTTGATCAGCGTGGGACTGCTCTGCCAGTTGTTAATGCCGCCACCGTTGCCGTCTACAGCATGATTCTGGTTGAAATCACAATCGGTTAGCTCGGGATCGATAGTGTTGTTGTTAATCGCGCCGGCGTAGTTGGCGGTGTTCTCAGTAAAGGTGCAGGTCGTGAGCGTGAGGCTGCCACTATAGCTGTACATTCCGCCGCCGCCGTAAGTCGCGTTGTTGTTGTTGAACTGGCAGTTTGACAAATCCACATTGGCAACGTGATTCTTTAGGCCGCCGCCATCGACGGCCGAATTATTGTTTGTAAAGGTACAGGTGATTAAGTTGGCGTTGGTCTCGTTGTTGTCCATTCCCCCTCCGGAACCCCCGGCGATGTTCGCGGTAAAGTTGCAATTTGTCAGCGTAAGCTGCCCACTATAGCTGTACATGCCGCCGCCGTTGTATGTGGTCTGATTGCCGGTGAAGGTGCAGTAGTCAAGCGTCGCATTGGTGTTATTGTTATAGAGCGCGCCGCCATTGAGAGCGGTGTTGGTGTTGAAGTTGCAATTCGATAGGGACAGCGTGCATTGGACCCCGCTCCAAATTGCTCCACCGTCATGAGCAGCTTGGTTGTTCATGAACTCGCAAGCGGTCAGGGTAGGCGCGGCGGTGTCGGCGTTGAACATGGCCCCGCCGCTGGAGGCCGAGACGTTATCCGTGAATGTGCAGGTGTGGAATTCGGGCACCGTGCCGGGATCATTGTAAACGGCGCCGGCGTTGGCTGTTTCGCCCGTATTGCCGGAGAAGGTGCAGTTGGTGAACACGGGCGTGGAATTGTCTTCATTCCACACGGCCGCCGCGCCGTGGTAGGCGGTGTTATTAGTAAAATTGCAGCCGGTGAAGCTGGGAGAACTGTTGGAGCCGGTGTAGTAGCCGCCGCAGTTGGTGGTGGCACTGCTGTTGCCGCTGAAATCGCAGTTGGTCAGAGCCAGGTTGACCGAGTCGCCGGTCCACATCCCGCCGCCCCACCACTGGGAGGTGTTGTCGAGGAAGTCCGTCTGGTCGAGCGTGCCGCTGGTACGGTGATCACAAAGGATGGCGCCGCCGAACTCGGTGGCAGTGTTCAGCGAGAAGGTGCACAAGTCGAAGTCGAGGACGGCGTCGTCGTTGATGAACAGCGCGCCGCCGTTGCGGCCGGAATTCTGCGTGAAAGTGCAGTTCATCAGCGTCAGGGTGGCGAAGACGTCGATATACGCCACGCCACTCGCGTTTACCGCTTGGTTGCCGGTGAACTGGCAGTCGCTGAAGCTCGGCGTGCTGTTTGTGCCGCCGTAGAAGACGCCGGCGGCTCCGTTGGAAATGTTGTTGTCGAACTGGCAATTGGTGAACGTGGGTTGCGCGGAGTCGCCGGTCCAGATGCAGCCGGACCAGATTTGCGCGGTGTTGCCGTTGAAGTTGCATTGATCGAGGGTGGCCGTCGTGCGGTGATCGAAGAGGGCCGCACCGCCGTTGTCGGCGTTATTGGTAGTAAATGTGCAGATCGTGAATGCGAGGATGGCGTCGTCGTCCGCGAAGATGCCGCCGCCGTTGAGGGCGCTGTTGCTGGTGAACGTGCAGTTCGTGCAAGACACATTGCAGAAGTCGTCGATGAACAACGCCCCGCCGTCGTAGTCGGCTTGGTTGCTCTCGAAATCGCAGTCGGTGAACGAGGGTCCACAGTTGTCATCACAATGCATGCCCCCGCCGCCCGAGACCGCCGTGTTTCCGGTGAATGTGCAGCCGTTTAGCGTCGGGCTGCTTCCGTTCCAATTGTCAATCCCTCCTCCTCGTGCCCCAGCCGAATTGTCCGTGAACACGCAATCCGTCAAGGTAGGGCCACTTGCATCGTTGACCATTCCGCCGCCGTTCCCATTGGTCGCGGTGTTCCCGGTGAACACGCAGTTGGTGAGCACGGGATCGCTGCTCCAGTTGTGCATCCCGCCGCTATTGTCGCCCGCCACGTTTCCGTCGAACGTACAATTGAGGAGCGTCGAGGCGCTGTCCTGGTTGTTCATCCCTCCAGCAGTAACTACGGCAGTGTTAGCGGTGAAAGTGCAGTCGGTGAGCTGCGGAGTGCTATTCCAGTTCTGCGTCCCACCGCCGTATTCTGCTGAATTGTCGGTGAAGATGCAGCCGATCAGCGTTGGGCTACTGTCGTTGTTGTACATCCCACCGCCGTGGTTAGCCCAGTTTCCACTGAAAGTGCAGTTGGTGACCGTCGGGCTACCCCCATAATTGTACATTCCGCCGCCTTTATCGTAGCCCTGTTGAAAGTCGCCATCTGCGTTTCCGGCTGTAATAGTGAAGCCGTCAATAATGGCCGTTCCATCTGTGCCGCTGCCGTTGACAATGTGATAGCTGTTCTCGTCATAGTTGACGAAATCGGGCAGGTCGTCGCCGAGCAGGTCGCCGCTGAGGATGGTCTCATAAGTGGCGATGTCACGTAGATCGGGATTGGGCTCACCGTAGCCGGCGTAGCCGCCGCGGAGGGCGACGCCGTTGATGAGCTGGAAGGATTCCGCGCGTTCGCCGAGGGTGACGTAGCCGAGTTCGCTGAGATCGGGTTTGTACGTTTTGGTGGTGCCACCCGCGCCGGTACCGCCGCCGACGCGGATTTCGTCCCCCGCGACCGCGGTGTGCAGTGCGTCCTGTAAATATTTATATGCGGTGTTCCAGGTTTGCCCGTCGCCGCCGAGGGGAGCATCCTCATCAACGTAAATCGTCCCCGCGCGGGACCAGTTTGCGTTGGCCAAGACGCACGCCATTGTGAACCACGCCATTGAGATACATGCCTTTTTCGCGCACCGCATCTGCTTCTCCCTTTCGTTACCGGAAATGTAAACATAGTGCCGGCCGGTACGGAGCCCGGCCGCTACACGACTTTTGCGGCAGACTGCTATACGAAAGCATCCCGCGCTCGCTTGCGCTCCTTCGCTCAGCAGCTTCGGTTGTGCCGGCGAACAGCCGTTTACGGCTGCTCTCACCCTCCGCGAACCAGTCCTGATTGTAACAAGCGGCCTGTTAAACACAAAGCCGACGTGGGCGTCCGGCCGGTTAAGCGATAACCACAATTTGGTTTGGCAGTTCGGCGTCAATCAATTATCATCATATTGGCTGCTTATCGGGCGGTTGGCTTAAATCGCGGCCGTCACGGTATTCCTTATTGACAAAGCGCTTGCAGAGGGCAGCCCGCGCGGCCGGGCCGCGAGCGGCCGCTGCTGATTACCATGGCCGACGAGACTTATTTCGGCGAGAAATTGCTGGTCCCGCCGTACCAGGACAAGCGGAAGGCCCGCCGCGAGTTGGGGTTCCAGCCGGCCTGGGATGAGGTCGGGATTCGCAAGAGTCTGTGTCTGGCCAACACGGACCGCCGCAGCGTGATCGAGGAATACAAGACCCGCCTGGTGTAGCAGCCCCGGAGGAGCGGTAGTTGGTAGCGAGGGGGTGTGCGTCAACATAGTGGGTGGGGCGGGCCTCCGTGCCCGCCAGTACGGACCGATGGCGGCCGCGGAGGGCCGCCCCA
>JAGMDK010000269.1 GCA_023128695.1 Phycisphaerae bacterium | reverse complement strand
CGCTTGGGTTTGGCTAACGCCTTACGCCCGCTAGCAGTCGACCTGATACGAGAGCCTTCGTGAGGCGCTGTTCTCTCAGACTTCTGAGCGGGCGCCGGCGACCCGACCGGTGATCTACGCATGCTTCTCGCGGAAGCAGGGTGCGTTGACCGTGTCGGGCTCGCGGCGTCAGCAGACTCGGTTTGCTTCAGATTACCCACGGCGGGTAGACTGACAAGCCGCGCCGCCGAGTTCTTGCTGCAGGGCTTCCGCAACAAAGACCTGCGGCGGCACCTTTTTCCGGAGGCTGAGTCCCACGCGCTGCGACGCCGCCAAGCCTCTGGCCGCATCACCCGATACCTGCGTTTGCTGCGGGCCCATGGCCTGATTCGCAAAGTTTCTGGAACCCGCTACTACCGCGTTACGGAAAAAGGACACCATGTGATGACCACCGCCCTCAAGCTGCGTCAAATGGACGTTTCACGGCTCGCGGCATAAAATGCTTGTCAAGAAAACAAGATAACGCGCCTTTGCAATGCAGAGAGTTGATAGACAAAGAGGTTAGTGAAGTCATTGTCCCTTGCGAATCCGGGCGGCCTGCGAGTCATAGATGCGGTCGAGGAAATGGTAAAGGACCAGTTCCTGCGCGCGTTGGGCCGAGCGCAACAGCCTGTTGACGTGCATGTGCATGTAGCTCCGCGCCAAATCCGTCAGCGGCGCTGATAGAAGCTCGGCTTGCTCGGCGGCCCGCAGCTCGGTCATCACCGGTACCAACTGCTCCGAGCGGCGGCGCAGGGCCTCGAACCCCGGCGCAAGCGAATCGTCCGCGTCGATTTCCGGTTCCAACAATGTGAGCAGACTCTTGCGCTCCTTGCGGAACTTGTCGTTGAGCTGCTGCTTGAGGTAGGTCGTATCCGCCTGGAACTCGCGGCCGAATCCCGTCCGGGCCGGCGTCATCACCGCTCGCTTGGCCTCCAAATCGAACCCGATATCCGCCAGTAGCAGATCGATCCCGCGCAGGGCCAGACGCCAGCGCGCCTCCGCACCCTCGTCCCCGGCCAGCAACGAGACGATCGCCAGCACGGCCTCGCTGTCGGCGTGAAACATCCGCTCCGCCAGGATGGTCCCCTCCAGGCCGCCGTAGCGCTCCACCTCGCGCTCGTATGTATCGAATTGAAGCCGCGAGACCAAGCCTTGCCTCAACAACGGCGCCACGGCTTCCTGGAAGCGAGGAAGCACGTTGGCGTGCAGGGTTTGAGGGTCGCCGCACAGACGAAAACGCAGGTGCCAATCCGGGTCGGCGAAGCGGATGAAGAACCACCGGTCGGCGACGCCGGTCTGCACGGCCTCGCGGGCGAACGGGCCCAGCACGTCCCGCAGCAGCCGATCCGCCGTCGAGGTGCCGGTGTAGAGCTTGGCGTACAGCCACTCCGAGCCGGGGGGGAAGGAGCGCTCCTCCGCTGCTGGGCGTGTAATTCGGGCCGGCACCTGCCGCGGGGTCGGTTCGCGGGTCCGGACGAACGGCACCACGAACTCGTGCACGAAACGACCCTCCGGCCCGCGGGCGCAGAGCTCGTCCGGCCCCGGGAAGACCTCCACCAGCCGTACCACGGGCCGATCTTTAACCAATTCAACAAACGTGTCGATGCTGAGGATGTTGTCGAAGTCGACCAGCAACTCGTTGTCCGCGTCGGCGAGCGCGATGAAGCGCGGCAGCTTCCGCTTGGCACGCAAGGCCTGGACCGCCGTGAACCGCGCGGCCCCGCTTTTCTTCGCCAGCTCTTTCAGCTCGTCCCGATCGACGCGCCAGCGGGCTCGCGCCAGGACCAGCCGGCCCGTGGAGACCCGCGGCAAAAACCAGGCACTTTCGTGTGGGCCCCAATCCCAGGCCAGAACGCCGGCGATCCCCTGCTGCTGCAACGCGCACAGAAAGCGATACGTCCCCAGGCTGCGGAGCGAGTAATTGTGGGCGTTCGTCAGCCGCGGGATCACCTCCTGCCCGAGCCGCTCCGAACGCAACACGACCCGCGGACCGGCCACCGAGACCAGCAGGTCGTCGACGGGAATCTGCTTCTCCCCGGGGACCGCGGAACACCCCAGGAAAGGAATCTCATGCTCACGCAGCACTGGGCGGTAGAGTATATTGCCGACCCGCCCCTCGGGCAGGTGCACAATCTCGGCGAAGACCGCGTCAGGCTGAAGCGCCTCTTCGGCGCGGAGGTGCTGCTCCACAAAACGCTGCAAAGTCTCGTCCGCATGACAGAAGCGGCCGAGCAGCAAGGCACCGGTCGGGCCTGAAAGAGCCTTGAAGAGCACTTGGTAGTCGCCCTTCGCCAGGGCCGTCTCCGACTCGGCCGCCACCGTCCCCATCACCGCGAAGGCATCGGGCAACGGCGGGGCATCGCTGCTCCGCATTCGCTCAAAGTCATCCTTGGTAAGGTTGATTTCCTCCGCACCGTCGGCGAAGGCTTCTTCGAGCTTCGGCAGCAAGTAAGCCTCTCGGACTCGCCAGCGCAGGCCCTGCTCGTCGAGTCGGCCGGGGAACAGCAACCCTGCGAGCAAGGGCGAGGCTTCCGCCGTGGGCGCGCCCGAGCGCTCGAAGCCGATCCCGACCTCCTCGTCCAGGGCCTCAACGAGCGGCACCTCCCGGTCGCCATAGCGCTCCGCGAAGGCCGTGCGGAAGTTCACCAACCGATCCTGACGGTCCGCGGGGACCATTTGCCGGAGGAATTCCGCCCCCCGTAGTAATTCCGCCACCAACTCGGGAGCAAGGGTGGCCTCCGTCACCGGCGTGACCATGTCGACTTGGAACAACCGCGGCAATTCCACCTTGGCAGGCAAGTCCTCCAGGGTCTCGGCGATGGCGCGGTAGCGCTGCGGCTCCAGCCCCAACCCGTCCCCATCGATCGCCTGCAACGACGTGTGAACCTGCTTCAAACGCGCCGTCGCATCCGTCGCTTTCGGATTGTCCTCCAGCTTCGCGATCAGCCGCTGGATCGGCTCCGGGCCGGTGACCGTGGGCGAGAGTTCTGACACCAGGAGTTGGCTGTTGATCAGCTCGCCGAGGTACTCCTCGGCTTCTTCCACAGAGATGTCCGGGTCGGCGTCCGCGAGCGCCTGGGCGAGCACTCCGGGCAGCGCACCCTCCGCGGCCCGTGCGAGCGTAGCGGCGAGATACTCGTCCTCCTCGACGGCAACCAGGTGGTGAGAGCGAACCCGATTATCCAGCCGGGCCTCGGCATAACGCAATCGCCCCGCCGCGCGGTAGAGACTAGAGTTGGGGCGAAACTCCAGGGTCTTTCTGATTTCCGGATTCTTCTCCAGGGCTTCGGTCAGAGCGCAAATGTAGTCCATGTCCAGACGAGTATGCCGCCCGTATTTCGCCCGCTCCGCGATCGCCAGCCGCGTCGGCGAACCGATCGTGCCGACGGAACAGCCGGCGAACAGGCCGAAGGGCGTCGCTCGGGCGGCCATCCGCACGAAGTAGCGAATGATGGCCCGTTCGACCTTCCGGCCCGACTTGCTCTCGGGCTCACGCCGCCAAACCGCAACCCTTTCGTCCAGACTGGGGGAAGCAACGAAAACCGCTTCGCGAATCTCCGGCCGCTCGATCGCTTTTTGCAAACGCTCGCGGAGCCGGGCGCGGTCGGCGGCGAGGGCCGGCTCCAGACGTGACAGATCGTCACCCGCGGCCGGCGCTTCGAGGCCCTCACTCCAGGCCAGCAGCTCCTCAAACGGCAAGAGCGACGTGCGCAGCGCAAAGAAGCCGGACGCGGCGAATTCCTGCTGCGCTTTCGATTGGCCCTGGGAATTGCTCACGGTTGCCTTGCTCTCACGTTGTTCGCGGCGGGATCGAGAGGAACATGACCCGGTCCCACGCCGGTTCGACGTTGGTGGAAGCGCCCAGCAGTGCCAGCGCGACGCCGGCCGCCCCCGTCAGGAAGTATGGATCCGGGACCCAGCTCTCTTCGCCACCCGGCGCCGCCATCCACGCCGAAAAGCCTGCGATCCCTTCATCTGCACGGCGTAACTCAAAAGTACGCTCGAACCAAAACCGCGCGGCGTCTCCGAGTTGCTCGTCGCCGCTGGCTTGATACATGCGGTTGAACAGGTGCCCCAAGCCGGAGGCACCGTGGCACAGGCCCACGTCGAGCACACCGGAATCATCGGGGTCTCGCTTGGTCGCACGGCGGGCCATCTCCAGCGCTTCCTGTTCCCATTCCGCGTGTCCGACACAGCGGGCCGCGTGCAGAAGCGTGGCGGCAACCCCGGGATCGCCGTAGCACCATGCCAATCGTGAAATCCCCGGCTGGCTATCGGGGTCGACCCAGTAAGGGAAGGTCGAACCTACCTCGTCAGGGAGCTTCTGCGCCAGCAGCCAGCGGACGGCGCCATCCAGCAGAGCCCGAACCCGCTCGGTTTCCAACCCGACAGCGCACACTTCACCAAGTAGGGCGATGACTGCCGGCATGCCGTGGGCCACGCCGACGTTATAGTGCCCGCGCGGCGACTGCGCCTGTTGGTGCGGCGGGAGCAGCCCGGGGGCCGTCAACCAGGTGACGCCCGCGGGATTGCGTTCGGCCGTTTCTTCGAGCCGGTCGATGACCCGCTTCAAGCAGGTGACCGCCGATTCACGCGGCAGCCGCTCAAGGGCGTAGACCCCAAAGCCGACCAGGCCGTGCACCAGGTCGTATTCGGCTTGCCAAGGGGAGTGGCCGAGGTACTCGATCAGGGCGTCATCGATCACGTCGTTGGAGTCTTCCTCCGCGTCGGCGTCGAGGAGTCTGCCTCGCAGGTGTTCGGTCGCCCAGGCGACGCCCGTGAAGCCGCCAAAGAGCGAAGGCCGCATCCGCGCGGCGGCCAACAGGTCGATCGCTTCCTCCAGCAGCCGCACTGCCGTGCGGCGATCCTGGTCGCGTGCCCAGGCCTGTGCGAGGTAGGCATAGAAGATCGCCTGTCCGGTTCGGCCCTGGGCCAGGGAAGGATTGTTCGGCCACGCGGCCCGGTATGGTTTTGGCAAACTCTCCGGGATCCAATCGGCCGGGATTTCCTGGAGCCGGTCGGCGACATCCTGGATCACTTCATGGGCGCGCTCGGCTAGCGTACCTGTGAGAATCGGCCGCCACGTGCTATCCTGCTGATGCGATTCCATGCGACATAGCCCTCCAGCCGGCGAGCACCCCCGGCAGCGGCGACGCCCGCCATTTGCTCGGCATGGATCAGAACCTCCCGGATCATACCGGTTACCAGTCCGTTGCAATAGCCGTGTAGCGTCCGTGTGGCACCGGCTGGGTGGGCGTCAGGAAAGTGGGTA
>JAGMDK010000268.1 GCA_023128695.1 Phycisphaerae bacterium | reverse complement strand
ATCAACTGTGGCAAAGCACTAGTGCTTCGTTACACGTGAAATGATGGATAAGCGTGACCTTGTTGGCTGGCCGGCGAGTTCGAGCGCCAGTTCACGTGCCGCGGAGTACGTCGGGTGCCAGCCGACCCACACGCCGCGCACGATTCCCTCCCGATCGAGCACGCGGACGAGCGGCAATTCGGGCAGCGTTTCAACTTCCCGGAGCGGACCGCCGAGGATGTGCAGCAGGGGGTGGGAAGGGCGTCTCCCAGGCGTGGGGGACGGGCCGCCGCAGCGCTCGATCACCGCGCGGGCCCGCTCGACTTCGCGGTCCATGTTGTAGCAGATGAGCCGGACGCGGTGCCGCGGCAGCGCGGCCTGCAAACGTCGCATCGGTTCGAGCACGCGCAGCCCCCAGACCGACTCGCCGGACCAGAAGCACTCGATCACCACGCCCTGGCGGGCCGCTTCACAGATCACCGTCTCACCGGCGGCGTCCTGAAGCGTCCACGTGACGGCCGGCTGGTTGAGCCACCGCCGACCCAGCTCGGAGCGGGCCGGAAACGCGTCGGCCGCGGCGCGGAGGTCCTGTCGCCGGGCGTCGGCGATGGTCGCGAAGGGGGACAGGGCGCGGTCGTCGACGTCCGTCTTGAACGCCAGCCACAGGCGATCCAATTCCGTGTAGGTGCGCGGCAGGGCCTCGGGCCGGGAGACGACTTCGTGCAGGAGTCGCTCTTCGTGATTAAGCGTACGTAAAAAGCGCTCCGCTTCGTCGGCCCGGCGAGCACACCAAGCCGGGCTCTGTTCCAGTCGTTCCCGGAGCACTCCGACGGCCTTGGTGCGTGTCTCGCGGGTCTGGTCTGCCTCTTCGGATTCGAACCGCGTGACGAGACCCACGCGGGGGTCGAACCAGTAGCTGCCTGAGCGAGTGTGGCCGAGCACATCCGCGACCCCGAGCGGATCCTCGACGACAAAATCGATCCGCAGCCGACCGGCGTGGGCCGGATCGGTGCCGCGGCGGGTGCAGTGCCAACGGCGTTGATAAAGGTCGGGGGGCGTCCGCCACTCCGCCTCACTCTGGGGGCCGATCGGCAGCACTGGCAACAGGTCGAGCGCCGGATAGAGCGGGTCGAGGCGGGTCTGCGTTTCCGCGGGACATCGCCGCCGGCCGCCTTCGCCGACATATAGCACGACCGCGCGGGCGGGTTCGGCGCTACCGTCGCTTGAACGGTTCAGCTCGACCAGGACAAGTAGCTCATCCTGACGGCGGGCCAGGCACCAGAGTTGGACCTGATCGGTTACGCGGCCGAGCGGCTCGCCGGTTTCAAGCGCGGAGACGGTCGCCTGACGCTCGAAGACCAAGCGATCGCCGACGTCGAGGCGGTATTGCAGCATCTGGTCGGCCCCCGCCGGCGTCAGGGCGAGCAAGACCAGGCACACGGCGGGAATTTGGAGTGCTCCCGGCCGCTTGGCCCGGTACTTTTGCGGGTTCCCCGTCGTGGAAAGGTGAGGCCGCCGCGGTTTTTCCTGATATGGAGGTCGATCAGTTACGGAGTACAACGGTTTCATCGTCTCGATAGCGTACCGGGGACCCTGCCGTGCCGCGAGTTGCAATCGGGTGTATGACGCTTTCGGCGGGTCGGAAAATGTACCGGCCGAATCACCGGCTGGA
>JAGMDK010000267.1 GCA_023128695.1 Phycisphaerae bacterium | reverse complement strand
CCTAAGTCCGACAGACTGCTAGCCCCTACAGCGGCACAGGGACTTACTTTATTCCGATGAATGCAACAACCTTGGCGCGCTCTCCCCACAAATCATTAACTTGGATACTTTTCCCCCCGAACGAAAAGACTGGATCTCCTTCGGCTTTCTCATTGGCGTTCTTGGGCGACGTGACAACGGCAATCAGAAGTCCGTAAATTACGTCGATCGGTAGCACGAGTTCCCCATCGTCCCCCGTCTGAATGACGGGCTCAGCCGCAAAACGTAGGTTGTCGGGAAGTCCTGCTTCGTGAAGCGCCGTGCACCGCACGACGTCATACAGCATCTCCGGCATCGTTCGGACAGCGATGCCGGGCGCGTGCTTATCAAGTCGTCGATAGCGGAAGTTCATCGGCTGCGAAACGCCGAACGCCCCCCAACCAATCTTGCTGATGATGGGCAGGTTCTGCTCCAAGAACTTGCGGCACGCCGACTTGTCGTGGTCCGTCGGATACTCCAGTCGGGCTGTTGCCGACAGTGCAACACTCGCAGCGATGATCGCGTCTTCGAATCGACTCAGCGACAGCTTTCTCATCGCGTCGGCTACTTGGCTTCCCACGCTCATAATGTTGGTCCCTTCTCTCGAACCGGTCAAAACGATTTCTTAACTTTCGTTCGTTGGCAGTATGCAGTGCGTGTAGTGTCCGCGCGCTGGGCGAGTAAGCTTCTACCTCAACCCTCGTCAACCGCGCGTCTCCGTGCCCAGTGGCCGCATGTAGTCGATGTACGTCTGCATGCCACTGTTGTGCCTGCAGTGCTCGACGATAGCACGATCTTCACATTTCAAGCACTGCTCACAGAGCAGTGGCACCCGGCACCCCGTGTCGGACGGAGGGTTCAGGGTTCAGCCGCCGGCCCCTGCTATCAGCCATCAGCCAATCGTAGGGTGCATCCCGGACACACCAATCCCAGGTCCACATTTCAATGGTGCGTCAAGGGACGCCCCCGACACGGCTACGTGGCTACGTGGCTTACGATCCGGATTCCTGCGATGTCGTGCTCTCCTTCTTATACGGAACCTTGACGACAGTTCCCCGCACCTCGTAGCCGCTCACGAACGGTGCAGACCAAATGTAGACCGCACAGTCGATCATGAGGTTGCCGTGGCCCTTTTCGAGCGCCTCATCGAGGGCGTCCTTGATATTGGCGTTGATGCCGAGGAACCTGATATCTTTGCCCTTGATCCCTTCGGCCTTCGGCAGCGCGCTTACGTCCACACCCTTTGCATAGATGTTCTTGGTCGAGATACCGGTGAAGTCGGCGACTCGCTGAGTACATCCGAGTGATGTGGCCAAGCAAAGCACCGCCAGGGAAAGAGACGCCGCGATTCTCGGCGCTGCAGTGCGGTTCACCCGCAAGACTCGATGTTTAAGCATTAAACTCGTCATTAGCGCACCACCTTTCCTCGGACACGGAACTTGTTCTCGCCGACGATATACGGGATGTACCAGTGTGTGTAGTAGATGGACACGTCGCTCAGCGCTGTGCCGCGACCAGACTCGATTGCTCGGTCAACGGCTTCCTTTAGATTTGGCACGCCGGTGCTAAAGACGAAGATGATCGGCTTACTGTCCTCGCCCTCGACGATGGGTGCGTTTTCGTCGGCCTCCATCTCCAGGTTGGAAAGGTCTATGTTCTTCGATGACAGAAAGGTAAAATCTCCCAGGCGCTGCTCACAACCGAATAAAAAGAGCAGACCAGCCCCAAGGGCCACGACATGCGAACGTTTCATTGCGATTCTCCCTGTTTATGTTCCAAGGTACCTACAGCGCCAGCGATGTTCGTCACCGCTGCCGCGAAGAAGTCCGGTGCCATGCCCAAATGCCAACGCTGGCATGCCTAGGGTTGTGGAGCACCACCCGGCCTTCGCTACTCGGCAGTCTGAATTCGCCATTGTTCCTTCGCCCCGATGGTTGCGCTGGCGGTTTCGCTCCACGGTCCCTTTTCGCCGGTCGTGGCGACCCAGCGGAGCATGTAGTGGGCGGTCTTGCCGCCGCCTTCGCCAGGGCAGTCTACCACGTACGGTGTGCGTGTGTCCACCGACAGGAAGCTCAGCTCGCTGGGGCCGGTCGGGGGCGGGTCGCAGGTTCGCGGGCGAGGCGCCCACGCTACCCGGCCCCAGATCTCGGCCCCCATCACGCCGCTCGTCGGGTACGGAGCCCCGACGCTACAGCGCGGAAGTGGCGCGCTAGCAGTCTGTCGGACTTTGCCGTTTTGGGGTCTTCTATGCCCCTCTTTGGTGTCTGGGCCCTGGGGTATCGACACATATGGGCGCGCTCCCATGGTGTTTTCGAACCCAAAGTCCGACAAACTGCTAGCCCCAGATTTCGGCCCCCATCACGCCGGTCGTCGGGTACGGAGCCCCGACGCTACAGCGTGGAGGTTGCGCG
>JAGMDK010000266.1 GCA_023128695.1 Phycisphaerae bacterium | reverse complement strand
TACGGGGCCCGGCCGCTACATTCCACGGCCGGTACGGGGCCCGGCCGCTACATTCGTTGACGATCCGTCATTGGGGCCGCGGGGAGGTGGACGGTGAAGATGGACCCGGCTTCGTCGCCGTCACGTGATGTTACGCTCAGCGTGCCTTGGTGGGCGTCCACGATGCGGGCGGCGATCGCCAGGCCCAAGCCGGTGCCTTTGCCGCCGGTCTTGGTGGTGAAGAACGGCTCGAAAATGTGCGGGAGCACGTCCGGGGCGATGCCCGTGCCGGTGTCGGCGACTTCAATGCAGACATCGTGTTCAGCCCGCCTCCCCTTTTGACCCCCCTGCTGAGCCGGCTCCTGCCGCACCGTGATCGTCAGCTCCCCCCCTTCCGTCATGCTGTCGGCCGCGTTCAGCATCAGGTTCACAAATACCTGCTCAAGCAGCGGACTATCAACCCGGGCGCGTGCCTCTCCGCCCTCAAACCGACGAGTGATTACAATGGAGCGGCCCTCGATCTTCGGCCGGCTGACTTCGATCGCGCCCTCGACCACGTCGACGATCCGCGTCTCGGTCGGACGAATCACGTGCTCCCGGGCCAGCGTCAGCAGCCGCCGAACGATCAGCTCGATGCGTTCCAGCCCGTTGTCGATCAGGTTGAGCATCTCCGTGCTTCGCTCGGGGTCGGCGAGCGAGCGGCGGAGGATGCGGGAGCAGTTCTGGACGCCGTCGAGCGGGTTGTTGACCTCGTGGGCCACGGTGGCGGCGAGTTCGCCGAGAAACGCCAGCCGCTCACGCCGACGGAGCTCCTCGTGCAGGCGTTTTTCCTCCCGGCTGGCTTCGGCCAGGCGGCCGGCGAGCACATTGATGGCCATGTTCAACTTGTACATATCGTCGCCGGGCTGGACTTCGAGCGTGGCCACGGGACGCCCTTGTCCCACGTCGTCCGCGACCCGCCGCAGACGGCCGAGCGAGGCCTGGAGATAACGGCGGACAATGCGTCCACAGATGTGCGCCGCCAGCGAAGACCCGAGGGCACAGATCAGGATCGCCCGCCAAGCGGCCGGCTGGAGAACGATCGCAAGGGCGGCACTGAGCACAATGCCGGCCTGCAAGAGCAGTAACAATTTGTGACGAAAGCGGCGGAACATCCTATTAGCTATTATCCCGTGCCGGCGACAATCGTTCAATAATCGCGCTGGCCGACTCGAAATCGACTCGTCCGAAAAAGACGAACGTGACCTGCTCGATCAACTCGTGCTCAACAAGGAACTCGGCGGTCGTGCGGAGAGCGATTTCCGTGGCGGCCTCGAAGGGGTATCCATAGACGCCGGTGCTGATGGCCGGGAAGGCGATCGTTTTCAGGTGATTTTCCGCCGCGACCTCGAGCGAGCGGCGGTAGCATGAGGCCAACAGCTCCGCCTCCCCGCGTTGTCCGCCGCCGAAGACGGGGCCGACGGTGTGGATGATGTGCTGGGCGGGCAGGTTGAACCCGGGCGTGATCTTGGCGTCGCCGGTCTCGCAGCCCCCCAGCTTGCGGCAGGCGGCCTGGAGCTGTTCAATCCCGGCGGCGCGGTGGATTGCACCATCGACCCCCCCACCCCCGGCCAGACGCGAGTTGGCGGCGTTGACAATCGCATCCGCCGCCAACTTCGTGATATCCCCCTGCTGGATCTTGATTTTCGACCAGACATCTGCCGCGGCCATGGCTCTCCTCCTAGCATGAAGTTGCGAATTCTTGGTTGGTTAAGGATAGATGAATACAGGATTACGATTAGCCGTCAGTAACCACCAGTACCGCTCTTCGGGATGAACGTCAAGATAGTGGGTAGCATGATGGTCTGCCGTCTGCCCGCCAATGGTATTATTGGGATTGTGTGCCACTGCTCTTGAGCAGTGTTCAGGATACCGTTCGTGGGAAAACACTGCTCAAGAGCAGTGGCACACCGACCGCGATAGGTGCCATGCCCAAGCCCGCGATCGACCGCGCGGGCTTCAGGCCCGCGGCTCTTCTTCAAGTCGGTCGGAATGACGGTGGGTTAGCAACGCACATGGCGTTTTCCGCCCCGGCGCGTACCATGCGCACATGCCCAAGACCCTCTACATCATCGACGGCCACGCCCAGATTTACCGCGCTTACTACGCCCCGTTCCGCGATTTGTCGTCACCCGCCGGCGAGCCCACCCGGGCCACCTATGTCTTCTGCCAGATGCTTCTTAACCTCATCCGCGATCGGCAGCCGGACTACCTGGCGATGGTGCTCGACGCGGACGAACGCAAGCTCTTCCGCCGCCACATTTACCCCGAATACAAGGCCCAGCGTGAGCCGCCGCCGGAAGACCTGCGGCCCCAGGAGGAGCGGATCATCTCGATTCTCGCGGCTGCCGGCGTTCCGATGCTGCGGCAGGAGGGTTTCGAGGCTGACGACATTATTGCGACTCTTGTTCACCGACTCGCGGATACCGATCTGGAGGTGTTCCTCGTTAGCCGCGACAAGGATCTCGAACAACTGCTCCGTGAGCGCGTCGCGCTGTACGACCCGATGAAAGACGAGGTCGTCACGCCCGAGAGCCTGCTTGAAACCAAGGGCTGGCGTCCCGAGCAGGCCATCGAGGCCCAGATTCTCACCGGCGACAGCGTCGACAACGTGCCCGGCGTCCCCGGCATCGGGCCCAAAACAGCGGCCAAACTGCTGAAAAAATACGGCTCGGCACAAGCGGTGATCGACCACGCGGACGAACTGACGCCGAAGCAGCGCCAGAACGTGCTCGCTTTCTCGCCGCGGATAGAGCTGACGCGGCAACTGGTGACGTTGCGGAATGACGTGCCGATTGACTTCGATACGGAACAAGCCGCCTGCGAGCGCTTCGAATGGGCGCGCGTCCGGTCGATTTTCGAGGAGCTCGGCCTCCGGCGATTGCAGGAGCAACTACCCGCTGCCGACGCTGCGCCGGGTGCCACGGCTGTGTCAGCAGTGTCCCCGGATAAGACACTGCTCACAGAGCAGTGGCACACGGATTCGGAACTATGTGAACCCGATGGTGGTGATTATCACCTGGTCAACACGCCCGAGACCTTCGAGCAGCTCGTCTCCGAGTTGGCGCAACAGAGCGAGTTCGCACTCGATACGGAAACTACCAGCGTTAATCCCATCGACTGTGATCTAGTCGGTCTATCCTTTGCCTGGACCGTGGGGCGGGGATATTACGTGCCGGTTCGCAGCGTTTATGGCAACACGTTACCGTTGCAGCTAGTTCGCGAACGACTTACGCCGATTCTGGCCGACCCATCCAAACGCAAGGTCGGGCAGAACCTGAAGTACGACCTGAATGTCCTCCGCAACGCCGGGATGCCGGTCGCCGGACCGCTGTTTGACACGATGGTCGCGGCCTTCCTGGTCGATCCCGCCCGCGGCTCGTACGCCCTGGACAAGCTCGTGCCGGCTTTGCTCGGCCACCGCATGATTCCGATCAGCGACCTGCTCGGCAAGGGCAAGCAGCAACTCCAGATGGACCAGATTCCGGTGGAGCAGGTGGCTGAATACGCGGCGGAGGACGCCGACTATACCTGGCGGCTAAGGCAGCTCTGCGAGCCGCGGCTCGCACCCCTGGGCGTCGAGCGGCTCTTTTACGACGTCGAGATGCCGCTCGTCGCGGTCCTGACCGACATGGAGGCCCACGGCATCAGCCTGGACGTCGATTTCCTGGCCGAGATCGGCGGGCAGATGGCGCAGCGCGTCGCGGCGATCGCGGACGAGGTGCACAACATCGTCGGGTCCGAGTTCAATCTCGATTCGCCCAAGCAGCTTTCCGAAGTGCTCTTCGACCAGCTCAAATTCCGGGTCGTTCGCCGCACGAAGACGACGCGTTCGACCGACGCCGATACGTTGGAGATCTTACGCCGGGAGACGGGGCAGCCGATATTTGCGCTGCTACTGGAGTATCGGGAGATTCAGAAACTCCGCGGCACATACGTGGATGCCTTGCCGAACGACCGCAGTCGGCGGACCGGGCGGATACATACCAGCTACCATCAGACGGGGACCGTGACGGGACGGCTGTCGAGCAGCGAGCCGAACCTCCAGAACATCCCGGTCCGCACCGAGGCCGGGCGTCAGATTCGCCGGGCTTTCGTGCCGCGCGGCCAAGACGAACTGCTCATCGTGGCGGACTATTCGCAGATCGAGCTGCGCGTGCTGGCCCATTTCTGCGAGGATGAGGCCCTCGTCCGGGCGTTTGTTGAGGACCAGGACATCCACGCCTTCGTGGCGGCCCAAGTCAACGGCGTGGAGCTCGCCGACGTGACGAAAGAGATGCGTGGTCGAGCCAAGGCCGTGAATTTCGGCATCGTCTACGGTCAAACGGCGTTCGGCCTGGCACAGACGACCGGGATGAGCCGGACGGAGGCGCAAGCGTTCATTGACCAGTATTTCGCCCGCTATCCGCGGATTCGGGAGTTCATCGCCCGCTGTCTCGCGAACGCCAAGCGGGACGGCTACGTGCGGACCATTCTGGGCCGCCGCCGGCCGATCGAGCACCTCACCTCGCGGAACGCCACCCGCCGGGCCCAGGCCGAGCGCTTCGCCGTCAACACGGTCATCCAAGGCTCGGCAGCCGACCTGATCAAGATCGCGATGATCAGATTGCACGAACGCATCCAGGCCGAGCGGTTGCCGTTGAGGATGCTGCTGCAAGTTCACGACGAACTGGTATGCGAAGCCCCGCGCGAGTCGGCCCCGTCAATGTCAGACACCATCCGCGCAGTGATGACCGATGCCATGACCTTGCGCGTGCCGCTAAAAGTAGACGTCGCCAGCGGCGAAAACTGGCTGCAGGCGAAGTAGACCCCCGACGGGCAAAGCCCAACCTACCCTTCTCAACTTCTCTCTGCGAAATCTGCGTAATCTGTGGACAAAGACAAGTCCGCAGATTACGCAGATTATTTCTTGAGAGAATGAGGCGTTTGTAGCGCAGTAGGGCGGGTTTTACCCGCCGCACAGTCCCCAGCGGGCAGAACCCGCCCTACCATACTCAACTCCTCTCTGCGAAATCTGCGTAATCTGTGGACTTGTCTTCGTCCGCAGATTTCGCGGATTGACGCAGATTGTTTCTTGAGAGAATGAAGCGTTTGTAGTGCAACGATTGCCCACCGAAGTTTACCAGCAGGCCGATTTCCAAGCTCGTCGCCCTCAGGTAGTTGATCACCTGGGCTTCGTGCGCACCGGACAGTTCGCTGACCGCCTTCAGCTCCACAATGACCGAGTCGAAGCAAACGAAGTCCGCCCGGTAGTCGCAAGCCAGCCGTTGCCCCTTGTAGAGCACGGGTAGTCGCACCTCCCGGCGATGGGGGATTCCGCGGGTCGTCAGCTCGATGCCCAACGCCTCTTGATATACCGCTTCGAGGAACCCGCCACCGAGTTGTCGATGAACCTCCATCGCCGCCCCGATGATCGCATACGTCCGTGGATCCCGGCTGTCACTCATACTGCCCTCTTATCATCTGTGAAATCTGCGTAATCCGCGGATTGCTCTTCATGTCCGCAGATTGCGCAGATGGACGCAGATTGAGTCAGCCCCAACCCCATCTGTGAAATCTGCGTAATCTGCGGATTCATTCGCTCGCACCTGGACCCCAGGAACAAAGGGTAAAAGGTCAAGAGTGCAAAGCATTACGGAATCCCCAACGCACAACGAAACCCATAGATGTGCACGCGGTAGTCGGGTCCGATCCTGTTGCGATACGCCGAACGGCTATCGTACGGACCATCATCCCAATGTCCACCGCGCAAAACACGCAACGTGCCGCTGGCGGGGCCTGGCGGATTGTCGTACGGGCTATAGTCGTAGTAGTACGAATCGTACCAATCGTTGCACCACTGACGAACGTTCCCGCTCATGTCGTAGCAACCGTAGTAGCTCTGGGCGTTCTGTGTCTGATAGCTGGTCTCGCTACCTGGCCAGCCGAAGTCTACCTTGTAGTGCAACGCGCCGTTATAGAATCCCACCGGTGTCGTCCACGGGGAATCGCCCGTCTCGAACGGATCGCCACTCGCCCAGTAGTTTGCCCGCCGTCCGTCAAGGCAGCCGACGCCACAGCCGTCCGTGTGCTCGCCGAACCGGAAGTGCCGTTGCTGCACCGGATCCCATCCGGCGGCCTTCTCCCACTCCGCTTCCGTCGGCAAGCGATACCCGTCCATGTCGAAGTCGCACGTCCAGGTGCCCAGGTCGTAACACAGCTCCCTGCCCTCTATCGCGCTGCGCCAGTTGCAGTACGCAACGGACCCGTACCAGCTCACCTGGACCATCGGATGATCTTCCTTCCCCACCGTGACCGTGAACGTCGCACCGTCCCAGTGGATCCTGCTTTCTGAAACCTCGGGGAACGTATCACAGTACGGATAGCTGGTCCCGCTGCCATACTGATACACCACGCCGTCGGTCACAGTGATCAGCTCCCCTTGGGCCCAGGCCCAGTTCAACGCCGCGGCATACTCTTGGTTGGTCACGTTGTGCGTGCCAATGTAGTACGGGCTCAGATACACCGTGTGCACCGGCCGCTCATCGTCGTCGCCCTCGCTCCACGGGTCTCCCATCTCGAACTCGCCGGCGGGGACCAGCACCATGTTAAGAAGCTCGGGGCAACTCGTGTTCATCAGCGCGACCAGCGGATCGATGTCTCGCCAGTCAACCGTGCCATCTTCGTTCACATCGTTATTGCTGAAAGAGCAGGTTGGCACGCCGGGCAGGAATTGCTGCTCCCATAGCCACTCGTTGTTGTTCATCGCGGCCACGAAGAAGTCGATATCGCGCCAGGAAACCACGTTGTCACAATTCGAGTCACCTTTACAAACAGCGCGGCCGCCGTCGGTCGCCCATGTAGGCGCTACGGTCCCCCACAGAACCAGACCGAGCGTCAGGGTCCACAATCCCATCAGTCGTCGCGTACACATCCCGTGTCCTCCTTTGAAAGCAGTTCCCAGAACAGCCACGGAGCCCCGCCAGTCAGAGCCCCTATCATCGATTTCTGAGCCGACATAATACACCGCCGCCCTCCGCAATGTATAGTGGATTGTGGGATACCAGGTGGATGTTATCGGAAGCGAGTAGCGAGTAGGTGCGTCCCGGATGCACATCTTTTCATCTGTGAAATCTGCGCAATCTGCGGATTGCTCTTCTTGTCCGCAGATTGCGCAGATGGACGCAGATTGATTCAGCGAGCCAGGTAGGGCCCGCTGTGCGGACCACCCCCCAGGGGGCACCTGAAACGGTCCGCGGAGCGGCACTACGGCTGAAGTTACGGTTTCGCGACAAAAAGGCCGTTGCCTTCTCGCCGAAGTTAGTATATACTACGATATATACAATGGAGTCGGCTATGACTAGTGTCGCGAAAATCTTCAGGAACGGAGCCAGCCAAGCAGTTCGGCTGCCCCGGGAGTTCCGCTTCGAGGCCGAGGAGGTCTGCATCAAGCGGATCGGTTCGGCCGTGCTGCTTTTCCCCAGGGATGCGGCGTGGGACCTGATGGGCGAAGCACTCGGTCAGGTTGACGACGACTTCATGGCCGAGCGCGGCCAGCCCGAGCGTCCCGACGAGCGCCAGACGCTGTGACGCGCTTCCTGCTCGACACCAATGCCTGCGTGGAGCTGCTGCGCGGCCGCACGCCGCGCTTGTTCAAACGTCTGCGCCGCTTCGAGATCGACGATATCGGCATCTCCAGCATCACCCTGGCGGAGTTGCAGTACGGCGTGGCGAAGTCGGCGCGTCCGGCGCGGCATACGGCGGCGCTGGCCAGGTTCTGCGCTCCTCTGGCCATCCTGCCATTCGACACTATCGCCGCCGAGACCTACGGCCGGGTGCGTGCTGAACTGGAACGCGCGGGCGTGTCTATCGGTCCACTCGACACACTGATTGCCGCGCACGCGCTAGCGCTCGGCCTGACGGTGGTGACCGGCAACGAACGTGAATTCCGCCGGCTGGCGGGCCTGCTGGTTGAGAACTGGCTGGCGCAGTGAGCGCTGCGGGCCCCGTAACTGAGGAAAATCGCGCGCCGCCCGCGGCGCAGAATAAAGACCGGGCGAGGACTTGACAAAATCCGTTCGGCCCTTGAAAATGGTTTACGTATTACGTAAACTCTTTTGGAGACGAAGCCGATCATGGAAGTGAGCTTCGCCAGCCGCGGCATGCAGAAAGCGTGTTCAGTCGAGAAGGAAACGCGCAAGAAGTGGGGAGCGACCTTGGCTCGCCGGCTCCAGCAACGATTAATGGAGTTGAAGGCAGCCGACACGCTCGCCGACATCTCGCACCTGCCGCCGACACGATGCCACGAACTGACGGGCAACCGGGCTGGGCAGTTCTCGGTTGATCTCGTCCACCCACATCGGCTGATCTTCATGCCCGACTATGACCCGGTGCCGGAGATGCCGGGTGGCGGGCTCGATAGGACGAAGGTAACGAAGGTATTGGTGCTGGAAGTCTGTGATCCCCACTGACTTCAGGAGGCCCGGCACATGAGCAAAGGGAGCACGAAACGCAGGTACGGCTTTGAGCCCGATTACGCCGTTGCGCCCGGGGAGACGTTGCAGGAGACGATTGAGTCTCTCGGGATGACGCAACGCGACCTGGCGCTGCGGACCGGTATGGCGCCCAAGACGATCAACGAGATCATCAAGGGCAAGGCGCCGATCACGCCTGATACCGCGGTCCTGCTTGAACGGGTCACCGGCGTGCCGGCTCGCATGTGGAACAACCTGGAAACGAATTATCGTGAGCAACTTGCCAAGATCGCAGACCGTGAGCGGCTCGAAGCAGACCTGGACTGGCTCAAGACGATTCCGACGAAGGAGCTAATCCGGCGCGGGGCCATCGAGGATCAGCCGGACAAGGTATCACTGCTCCACGCAACGCTTCAGTTCTTCGGCGTGGGTAGCTCGGAGAGATGGAACGAGGTGTGGATGCAGCCCGCCGGAGCGTTCCGCAAGTCGAAGAAGTTCCGGGCTGAGCCTGGTGCAGTTGCGGCGTGGCTGCGGCTCGGCGAGTTGGAAGCGCAGAAGGTCAAGGCGAAGCCCTTTGACAAGGTGAAGTTCCGGGCGGTGCTCGTGGAGATTCGTAAGCTAACGAACGAGCCCCCCGAAGTGTTCGAGCCGAAGATGGTTGAGCAATGCGCCTCAGCGGGGGTGGCGGTCGTTTTTGTACCGGAGATCAAGAAATGCCCAACCAGCGGCGTCGCCCGCTGGCTGACATCTACGAAGGCACTGATTCAACTCAGCCTGCAATACAAGACGGAGGATCAGTTCTGGTTCTCGTTCTTCCACGAATCCGGTCACATCGTGAACGACCCCAAGAAGGGTGTTTACATCGATGACGGTGATGCCGGCGATCACTCGCGGGAGGAACGGGCTAATCGCTTTGCAGCCGGCTTTCTGATCCCGCCCGCCTACTCGTCAACGCTACCAACGCTCACGACCAGAACGCAGATCGTCCGGTTTGCCAACTCCATCGGCATATCACCGGGCATCGTTGTGGGGCGGCTCCAGAAAGAGGGCGTCTTGCCGTGGCGGAGCTTCCTGAACGATTTGAAGAGTCGGTTCATGTGGCGACAAGCATGATTCACATGCATTGAGCACGCGATAGCAGCAGGTGACGGAACATGGACGAAGCAAGAAAAACGCACTGTCCCTGTCGGGCAAAGTCTGCCCACCCGACTATCACTGACACGGGGGCCGTAATGACCGGCTCACGGAACGACCGAAACCTCCACCTCAATCGAGCGATGATCCGAGCCCCCCGGCCACCCGAACTCGCAGCGGCTGACATGCACCTCCTCATTGACCCACGCTTGGTCAATCGTCAGTAGCGGCACCGGCAGGGGCCAGGTGGCGGCGTATCCGTGGCCGGCGAATTCAAACGCATTCGAGAACCGCCGACGTAGGGGCCGCAAGTAGACCGAATCAGTCGGGGTGTTGAAATCGCCGACCAGCAGCACCGGCTGATCATCCAAGGTCCCCAGCAACTGGTAGAGGTTCCGCAACGGCGAGACCCGCGATTGCTGGAGCATGTTCTTGACGTCAACCACGACGATATGCAGGGTTTCATTTCCAAGGGGCACTTCGCCATGCGCGTAATAGCCGAAAGCCGTATGGTAATTGCCGCCGAGCAGGCCCTCCTCCACCTGCGTCAGGTCGCATTTGCTCAGCAGACTAATGCCGTTGCCGAAGACGGTGACGTGGTACTCGGGGAGCTGTTCTCGCCAGAAGGCTTGCATCCGCTGGGACTCGTTTTGCTGAGCGGCCAGAATGATTTCTTTGCCGCTGGTGGAAACGGGGATTTTGCGCCGGGACTCGACCAACCCAATGATGTCCGCGTCGCGGGCGCGGATCTCGCTGACGATCTCCGCCCAGCCGCCTGCGCCCCAGGCCACGTTCCAGAACAGAACCCGCTTGCTGTCCGGCCCGGGGGTGGCCGGAGGGTTGAAAAACCACGTCACCCGGAAGGCCCACACCAGGCAGCCGAGCCCCAGCGCCAGCGTCGGCAGGGCGCACTTCCAATGCCGTGGAATCAGCCACCACAGCCCGGCGAGCAGCGCCAACCCGGCCAGCACGATCGGCGGCGTCGCGTAGTAGCCGTACGCCCAGAATCCATGCAAACGATCCTGCATGAAGAGCCGGACCAGAACGCCGAGCAGCCAGACCGCCAACAACCCGGCGGGAACCACGGCCCAAAGTAACTTCCGCGCGCGGGTCGAAGCGCAGAGTCTCCCCTTCTTTTGGGCTCTTACCCATTCCCTGCGCCGGCGTGCGGCGCGCGTCTCTGGCGTGGAATCTGAAGGTGCCCGCTTCATTGCCTGCGATCTCTGTCTGAACGAGGACGACCGAGAAATCTAGCCGCCACAAGCCAATGGTGCAAGATTATTCGGTCGCCCGCTCGTGTCGGGCCCCCCCCCGTTCGGAGAACGTGGGCCACCCGACCCTACAATCGCAACCCTCCCCCTTTTCCACGGGGGGCCGGAAAATAATTTTGGTTTGGGGTAATTGTTGTCTATAATGAATCTATAATAAGTGGTGCTGTGGATGGTCCCGCCCAGCTTGGGTGCGTCTGAATTGTCGTTGTACGCAGCCATGATGATAAGATGAGGTTGCATATCGATCGGAATGTGTGCCACTGCTCTTGAGCAGTGCCAAGCGTCGCCGCGTGCATCGAGATCGTTAAGAAACACTGCTCAAGAGCAGTGGCACACCAAGCCGTCAATTGAGGGTTGACGGAGCACTAGGTCTAGGAGCCTCGGACGGGTATCGCCATGACTGAGGGCATTACAGCCTTATCTTCGAGCGTCCTGCTGCTTAACCGCCTGTATATGGCCGTGCGGGTCATCTCCGCGCGCCGGGCGCTGACGATGCTCTACACCGATTTGGCGGAAGTCATCTCCGTCGACGACGGCAACTACCTCTCCTACGACTTCGGCGATTGGATCGAGGTCAGCGAGGCCAAGCGACGCTTCGAGCCGGAGCGCTACGACTGGATTCGCACCGTGCGGTTCCAGGTCGCCGTGCCAAAGATCGTTCGGCTGCTTGCTTATGACAAGGTGCCCAGCGCGCAGGTCAAGCTGAACCGCCGCAATCTTTTTGCCCGCGATCACAATTGCTGTCAATATTGCGGGAAGCGTTACCCCACGAGCGAATTGAGCCTGGACCACATCGTGCCGCGCTCCCAGGGCGGGGACAATTCGTGGGAGAATATCGTCTGTGCCTGCGTGCACTGCAACGTGAAGAAGGGCGGGCGGACCCCGGCCCAGGCCCACCTGAAGCTAATCGCCCGGCCGCGGCGGCCGAAACGTTCGCCGGTCCTGACCATCAAGTTCTCGGACTCGAAATACGCAAGCTGGAAACAGTTCCTCGACTTCGCCTACTGGAACGTCGAGTTGAAATAGCACGGGTTGACAAATCCGGTCCCGCGGGCGTATCGTCGCGACTGCTGGAAATGGTACGGTAACGCCCGGTCCCAAATTGCAGGACTTTGGAGATGTCCATCGAACAGTGGTCGGATGCGATCATCCTGATTGAAATGGGGGATGATCCACAATTCACGGACGACCTGGCGGCCGTCATCGAGCAGTGCACCAAAGATACGCGCCAGGACGTGCTGCTCAATCTGTCCGGGACCACCTACCTCAACTCGTCCAACATCGCCAAACTCCTCAAGCTCCGAAAGCTGGTCACCATCACCAACCAGCGGCGGCTCAAACTCGTCGGCGTCAATACCCGCGTGTGGGGTGTCTTCCTTGTCACGGGGCTCGATCGCATCTTCGATTTCGTTGATGACGTCCCCAGCGGCCTGGCGGCTTTGCAACTCGGCGACTAAATGACCCTACGCGATCGTGTGACAACGAAGAGCCGCGGGCAGGTTGAGGGTGCCCCATCCCGTTCCGTCTGCCTGCTTGGCAGGCAGCGGACGGGGTGGGGGACTGATTCGAGTAAACAAGACCCGTTCCGTCTCCAATCAGTCCCCCGCCCCGTTCGCCGGCCCTGCCGGGCCG
>JAGMDK010000265.1 GCA_023128695.1 Phycisphaerae bacterium | reverse complement strand
CAATTCAACTGCGACGGAGCACTAGGGCTGAGGCGTCTTCGGCTTGAAAGGAGTTGTCATGTCCGCGAAGAAAACGAGAGGCGGTTTCTGGTCGGCGTACGCCCTGGGCGGCGTTACCGTCCTGGCAGCCGCCCTGCTGTGGCAAGGACTGACCTCGCCGCGGCCGGCCTACGGCCAAGCCTTCGATAGCGCTAAACAGCGCTACGAAATGATCAAGGAGTTGCGGGCCGCGAACAAGACCCTGACCGAGATTTCCGGCTGCCTGCGCGAAATGCGCGACACGCAGAAGCAGGACAAGCAAAAGAAAGACGGCAAGCCGGCGGCCGCTCAAAAACCCGCCGCCTGAAAAAAGGGGGCCTGCTTCTTACCACCCGTCCCGCTGCGCCTTGGATTTGCCCCGCCCCGCGGGCGGAACGCCGTAGACGGTGCCCTCGGCCGTGAGCCGTTCCGTCGGTCGGAGTTTCAGTTCGTGGTCCACCGGGGGCTCTTCGACCGCCGCCAGTCGTTTTTCGTAGCACTCGCAGATCGTGTTGACGGCCACCTCCGGGTCATCCGTGATCGTGTACAGGTTGAGGTCTTCCGGCGAGATGTTGCCGTACTTGTCCAGCAGCGCCGTGCGGAGCCAGTCCGCCATCGGGTTCCAGAACTCGCGGCCCATCAGGACCACGCCCATCGGCGGTGCTTTCTCGGTTTGCAAGAGCGTCATCGACTCGAAGAACTCGTCCAAGGTGCCGAACCCGCCGGGTAAACAGATCATCCCGATGGCGTACCTGAGGAACATGACCTTGCGGGCAAAGAAATAGTGGAAGTCCACGGTAATGTTCTGGTAGTCGTTGGGCTCCTGCTCAAGCGGCAGAGCAATGTTGAGCCCGACGCTTTTCCCGCCGGCTTCGGCTGCTCCCTTGTTGGCGGCCTCCATGATACCCGGGCCGCCGCCGGTGATGACCGCGAGTCCCCGCTGGGCGACCAGGCGGGCACATTCGGTGGCCATCTCGTAGTAAGGCTCGCCCGGCAGTGTGCGGGCCGAGCCGAACATGGAGACCGCCGGCCCGACGCGCGACATGACCTCGATCCCCTCGACAAACTCCGACATGATCCGGAAGATTCGCCAGGTTTCTTCCGCCGCGTTTCGATGGGTGAACTCGCCGTCTGCCATACCAAGACCTCTTGTGCTGACTGCCCCGTGAGGTAGTACAGTTTATGATAGTTGGCATTGTACCAGCAATCTCGCTGGTGCGGGGGACTGATTGGAGACGGCCGTGTGGCACGGCTGTGTCAGCCGTGGTATTCACGGCCGACACGGCCGTGCCACCCCCCGTTTTTCCGGGCCTGCGTCGCGATGGTACGCAGCCGACGCAGGTTGACCCGGTCCCAGTCCCGGCCGGCAGCGTCCGTGCCCTTCGGCGTCTCCAGAATCATCGGCACGTCGAGAAACCGCGGATCGGACAGCAAGTTCCGAAAACCGGCGACGCCGATGTGGCCGCGGCCGATATGCTCGTGGCGGTCGAGATGCGAGCCGCACTCGCCCTTGCTGTCATTGAGGTGCCAGCAGCGAATCTGCGCGAGCCCGACTTCTCGCTCTGCCAACTCGATCAGCGCGCGATACTCGGCCGGCTGTCGAATGTCATAACCCGCGGCGAATACGTGGCAGGTGTCGATGCAAATGCCGACGCGCCGCGGCTCTTCGATCCGCCGCAAGATTTCGCCGAGTTCCTCGAATGAACGTCCCAGCCCGGTCCCCTGGCCGGCGGTGGTCTCCAGGAGCGGCACGGTCTGGAGGTTGGGCTGCCGGTCGAAAATGCGATTCAAGGCCTTGGCGACGCGGGCCAGGCCCCGGTCGATGTTGGCATCGGTCGCCGAGCCGGAATGGATGACGAGATAGGGTATTTTAAGAGTCTGACAACGCTGCAACTCCTCGGCGAAGGCCGTTCGGCTGCGGGCCTGCAACGCGCGGTTCGGCGAGGCGAGATTGATGAGATAAGTTGCGTGTGCGATCGGAGGGCCGAACCCGGGCGTGGCCGCCAGCGTGTGCCAGCGTTCGAGGTCGTCCGGATCGAACGGGGTGGCCCGCCATTGCCGCTGATTCTTGACGAACACCTGCACCGTCTGGCAGCGCATTCGGAGCGCGGCGGCGATCGCCTTGTGCATCCCGCCGGCGATGGAGAGGTGGGCACCAAAGCGATGTCGGCGCCGCTCGAAGTTTTTTACGCGCCCGCGACTCTTTTCTTTGACCGTCGCCATTCGGCTCTGTCTAATGTGACCCGCGTTTCGGGTCAACACGGCGGCATATAGCGAATGTGCCATGGACGAAAATCGACTCATCCTGGCTTCGGCGAGCCCGCGCCGGCGAGAACTGCTGGCCCGCATCTGTCCGGATTTCACGGTCGTGCCGTGCCCGTACGAAGAGCCTCGGCGAAAATCAGACAAAGTGCAACCCCGAATGTGGGTCCAGGCTCTGGCACACTTCAAAGCCCGCTCCGTGGCGGAATCTCATCCGAATCGCTGGGTGCTGGGTGCGGACACGCTCGTCGTCTGCGGCGGCCAGTGGCTGGGCAAGCCGCGTGATCTGGACGATGCCAGGCGGATGCTCGTGTGGCAGGCGCGACAGGTGAGCGAGGTGCTCACGGGGGTGTGTTTGGTACGGAGAGGCGTGGATCGTCGCCGGCTGGTGCGATCCGACGTGACCCGGGTCTGGATGCGGGACAACCAGGGCGTACGCGAAGCATACCTGCGCAGCGGTGACTGGCAGGGAAAAGCCGGGGCGTACGGCATTCAGAACGTCGGCGATCGGCTCGTGGAACGTATTGACGGCAGTTTTTCCAATGTCGTCGGTTTGCCGGACAGGCTGGTTGCCGCCGTGTTGCGAGCGGTCGGGTTTCCGGTATTGACAGGCTGATAAAGTCTGGCTCTTGTCGCGGCAGGCCGCTATGATATTACAAAGGTGAACCTGTCCGCTCGCCGGGCCGATACGACTCAGGAGCGGAGGCTGCCTGCTGATTGCTCCGCGCAGCGGGAGGCTCAGGGAACGGACCCGACGAAGCGGGGACAACCGTGCCGATGGCTACGAAGCTTGACACAGTGCTGGGCGACTACCTGAAGGAGATCAAGAAGTATCCTCTCCTGACGGCGGAACAAGAGCGCGAGCTGGGCGGCAAAATTCGCGCCAAGTTCTCCTGCGAAGAGCGCTTCGCCAACGGCGAGATCGGCCCCGAGGACTACGAACGCATCCAACGCGACGCGGCCGAGGCCCGGGATCAGATGGCCCAGGCCAACCTGCGGCTGGTGATCAGCGTCGCCAAGCACTTCCGCAACCGCGGGCTGCCGCTGGAAGACCTCGTCAATGAGGGCAACGTCGGGCTGATGAACGCCGTCGACCGTTTTGATCCCGAGGTCGGCTCGCGCTTCAGCACGTACGCGGGGTATTGGATCGACCAGGCGATTCGGCGGGCGGTTCAGAACGCCCAGCAGATGATCCACATCCCCAGCTACCTGATGGAGCAGATCAGCCACATGCGGCTGGCGCTGCGCGAGCTGGAGGAGCAGTTCGACCGGCCGCCGTCCATGGACGAATTGGCCCAGCACATGGACATCACACCCCGCAAGGCGAAGGTGATATCGCAGGCGCTCAGAGCCTGCACGTCACGCATGCAGGGCAGCGCCACGGCGGGCGGGGAGAACATCCTGAGCGAAGCACTGGAAGATCGGCATACGCCGGCTCCGTTCGAGTCGATTTTCAGCGAGTCGGACGCCGAGTTCGTCGCGAGCCTGCTGGACCGTATCACGGAGCGGGAGGCGTTGGTGCTCAAGTTGCGCTACGGGCTCAAGGACCGCAAGGGTAAACGCATGACGCTCAAGGAGATCGGCAAGGAAGTGGGTTTGACCCGCGAGCGAGTGCGGCAAATCGAACGCGAAGCCAAGGGCAAGCTCGAAGAGTACATGAAACAGCATATTTAGCGGTCCGCCGCAAAAGTCGGCTACAGCCGGAAAATGTAGCGGCCGGGCCCCGTACCGGCCGAAACCACCGGCTGGAAGCCGGTGCCACACAGAAATGTAGCGGCCGGGCCCCGTACCGGCCGAAACTACCGGCTGGAAGCCGGTGCCACATAATAATGTAGCGGCCGGGCCCCGTACCGGCCGAAACCACCGGCTGGAAGCCGGTGCCACATAATAATGTAGCGGCCGGGCTCTGTACCGGCCGAAACCACCGGCTGGAAACCGGTGCCACATAATAATGTAGCGGCCGGGCCCCGTACCGGCCGAAACCACCGGCTGGAAGCCGGTGCCACACAATAATGTAGCGGTCGGGCCCCGTACCGGCCGAAACCACCGGCTGGAAGCCGGTGCCACACAATAATGTAGCGGCCGGGCAGCTACTACCTGCGTCGACACACACCAATTTATTTGCGAGACCGGTTACAATTACGTTAAACTGAAGTACAGGTGGGTGAAGCCGAGCGAGGTAGATGCTGCTCTTGGCGTTCCCAAAGTGGCACGGCAGGTCGAGGACAAATGATGATTTCAAGCAAGCGGAAGATGTTGGCAGCCCTCGGCGTATCGGTGCTGTTGGGTTACACCGGGATTCCCACGCGGGCACAGGATTGCTACCAATGGCAGCTCCGCCAGACGCCCAGGCCGGGCGCGCGGACCGACCATGCGCTCGCCTTCGACGAAGACCTCGGCGTGACCGTCCTGTTCGGCGGCGAGCTAAGCGACGGCAACTCGTGGGATCCACTCGGCACGTGCGATCCGAATCCCTGCACAACCGCCGACATCTCCGTGCTCTGGTGGCACTGTGGGGGGGCCGCGTCGTCGCACGATGCCACCCTGATGACGAACTACCTCAACGACTATAACGGCGGCACAGTATTCGATTGCGATTATGTTTTCAGTACGACCCCCGGCGACTTCGCCGCGTACATGAGCACCCAAAGCTACGACGTGATCGTCTTCGACGCGACGAACACCTACACCACGTTCAACACGTCTGATCTCGACGCCGTGCGAGCGCATTACGCCGCCCACACGGCCCTGCTGCTCGACGGCACGCTGTGGATTCGGGTCTATGAATACGCGAACCCGACCTGGCCCGGCCCCGACGATTGCCTGGCCGGCTTCACGGTCAACGAGGTACATCAGGTCGCGGCCCACGGCGGCGGGATACTCGTCGGCACGGACCATGACGTTTGGCAGGTCGCCGCCAACCAAGTGGTCGACGCCTGCCTGCCGGGAGCGGGCTTCAGCGGGTTCACGTTCCCCTCGCTGGACGGGCAGTTCAACGGGAATGATTTGTTGAATTACCTGGAAGTCGTCTCCGCGGGCTACGTGCTGGCACACTGGGATTCCATTTCCTCCGAGGGGATTGCTCCCACCGGCAGCTTCGTGGACGCCAACGGGAATGCCGTCACGCTCTACAGCCAGGTGGACGTGGCCGACGACCCGGGCGGCGGGGAGTTGTACAGCTACATATCCACCTCGTGGCAGCCCGGCGGACAGATTATCGAGTTCGACTGCAACGAGAACGAAATACTCGACAGCATCGACATCGAAAACGGCACCAGCCTGGACTGCAACAGCAACACGGTGCCCGACGAGTGTGAGATCGACGAAAACAGCGCCGCGCCCGGCGGACCTTTCTACTGCGAGGAGAACTGCGATCCGGACTGCAACAGTAACGGCATTCCGGACGAGTGCGATATCGCCAGCGGCGCTTCGCCGGATATCAACGGCGACGGCGTCCCCGACGAGTGCGTCTCGGTGGACTGCAACGGCAACGGGATCGAAGACGCCGAGGACATCGCCAACGGGACCAGCCAGGACTGCAACGGCAACGGCATTCCGGATGAGTGCGATATCGCCAGCGGTGCTCCGGACGCCGACGGGAACGGCATCCCGGACGCCTGTGAAATCGACAGCGACGGTGACGGTGTCATCGACCAACTCGACGGCTGCCCGACCGATCCCAACAAGGTCACGCCGGGAGTCTGCGGCTGCAACGTTTCCGATATCGATACCGACGGAGACGGCACGCCGGATTGCAACGACGGCTGTCCGAATGATCCCCAGAAGACCGAGCCCGGACTCTGCGGCTGCGGCGTGGCTGAGATCGACACCGACGGTGACGGCACGCCGGACTGCCATGACGGCTGCCCGCTCGATCCCCACAAGACCGAGCCGGGCGAGTGCGGCTGCGGCGTGGCCGACCTCGACAGTGATGCCGACGGTGTGCCGGATTGCCTCGATAACTGCCCCGACATCCCCAACGCGGATCAGCGGGACAGCGACGGTAACGGTATCGGCGACGTGTGTGAGGAGGGCCAGGAGGAACAGGAAAAGCCGGAGCCCGGCGACGAAGTCTCACCCTTCATGCGCGGCATTATCGACATGATCGCCAGCGGAGAGAGCGAGCCGGAGGGCTTCGACGACACCCTCGACCGCTTGGGCACCGTAACGGACGGCGTGCCGGGGAATGATCTGCTCGAACCGCCGCCGGACGAGTCCGGACGTACCGACCCCGATGAGGATAGCTTCACAGCGGAGGAGTTGGAGCAACTCGGCATCGAACTCGGCTTCTGTCCGGCCGCGAGTACCCTGATGATCTGTATGACCTTGCTGGGGCTAAGCCGGGCGCGGCGTCGTTCCTCAGACGGCTAGAGCCGTTTCAGAAAAAGTCCGTCGCTTGGG